>JAQZBM010000080.1 GCA_029238945.1 Clostridia bacterium | reverse complement strand
GCATATAAGATTTAGATCAGCAAAGCATGACTTGGATAAGGTTACCTTAGTACATGGGGATAAATATGAATGGCATAAGAAGCAATCTGTGACCATGGAGCTTCTGTGCTCAGATGAGCTTTATGATTATTTTGGTGCTGAGGTAAAGACCGAGCACAAGAGATTAGCATATATCTTTGAGCTTATCAAAGGGGAAGAGAAGCTTTGCTTTACTCAATGGGGAGCCTTGAAATCCTTTGATGAGCAGGAAATTTACAAGCATTTCTTCCAATACCCCTACTTGCATCAGGCTGATATGCATGTTGTGCCTCAGTGGGCGAAGGAAGCAGTGTTCTATCAGATATTCCCTGAAAGATTTTATGATGGCGACTGTGAAATCAATCCTGACGATATTTCTACATGGGGTGACAAACCTACGCCTAACAGCCATTTTGGCGGAGATCTGCAGGGCATTATAGAGAAAATAGATTATCTGGTCAGCTTGGGCATTACAGCAATCTATTTAACACCGATATTCGAATCCCCCTCCAATCATAAATATGATACCACAGATTATTTTAAAATTGACCCAAGCTTTGGGGACCTTGATACCTTGAAGGAATTAGTGAGTAAATGCCATAGAAGAGGCATAAAGGTAGTTCTGGACGCAGTGTTCAACCACTGCGGATACGACTTTGCACCCTTCCGGGATGTAATTAAGAAAGGTTCGGAGTCGCCATATTACGACTGGTTCCACATATATAAATGGCCCTTTGAAGAGAACAGCAAATGCTATGATATGTTTGCCTTCGTAGAGCGTATGCCAAAGCTGAATACGGCGAATCCGGAGGTTGCCGAGTATTTGCTGAAGGTTGCCAGGTATTGGATTGAAGAAGCAGATATAGACGGCTGGAGGCTGGATGTTTCTGATGAGGTTGACCATGAATTTTGGAGAGCTTTTAGAAAAGCTGTAAAGAATGTGAAAACGGATGCATATATTGTAGGAGAAAACTGGCTGGATTCATCACCCTGGCTTATGGGAGAGCAGTTTGATTCAGTTATGAACTATCCTATAACAAAATGCTGCATTCAGTATTTCGCGGAGAACAGTATTTCTGAAGAACAGTTTGAAAACTATGTAAGTACTGTACAGATGAATCACACTGAGCAAGTAAACGAGGTTATGTTCAATCTGCTGGACAGCCATGATACTCCAAGGTTTTTAACCCTTGCAGGAGGTAACAAGAATAGTCTTAAACTGGCCTCGGCATTCGTATTTACATATATAGGCGTACCCTGCATATATTACGGAACAGAAATTGGTATGGAGGGTGGCGGAGACCCGGATTGCAGACGTACCATGGAATGGAATGAAGACAAATGGGATAAAGAGCTTCTTGGGTATTACAAGAGCCTCGTTGATATTCGCAAGAGCAGCGAAGCCTTGAAAAGAGGAAGCTTCCGTTGGATTGCAGCGGAAGACGGCTTGATTGCATTTGAAAGAAAAACAGACCACGAAAGAGTAATAGTAGTTATTAACAATCATGAAAGGGAAGCATCCTTTGCATTTGACATAGGGAATCACAGGGTTGTTGACATGGCTGCCAATGAGGAAATTCATCTTAGCAGCGGGGAACATTCAATAAAATTGGAGAAGTACTCAGCCAGGATACTTAGACTGGAATAGCAGTCCAACGGCAGTGTTTAGCGAATTTTATTAATCGTTTGACAACAATGTGCTAAAGCGATATAATAATTATGCAAACGATTGCAGAACCACCATGATTATTAATTAATATTAAGGAGGGTTTTTAATGAAGGGGAAGAAAATTCTAAGCTTTCTATTAGTTGCAATGATGATATTTGCATTGGTAGGATGCGGAGCACAGAACAATGAAGACGCAGCAGGCACAGGAGAAACACCTGCACCTGCAACAGACGAGATGAAGCCGGAAGAGGGTGCAAAGCTCGTTGTTTGGGAAAGCCAAGGCCCAGAGGGAGAATGGGTTAAGTATGTAGGCGAAAAGTTTAAAGAAAAATACGGCGTAGAAGTTGTATATGAAGAAGTTCCTTCAGTAGATTCATTGAAGAAGTTAACAACTGACGGCCCTGCAGGAGTAGGTGCTGACGTATTTGCATCACCTCACGACAAGGTAGGAGAACTGGTTGCTACAGGCTTAGCCAGACCAAACGAAATTACTGCTGACAGAGTGCAAAATGACTTTATGAAAGCTGCAGCAGACGGCGTTTCAATGGATGGTGTAGTATATGGATTCCCTACTGGTATAGAAACATATGCATTATTCTATAATAAGGACTTAATTCCAAATGCACCGGCTACATTCCAAGAAGTTATAGATTTTGCTAAAGGCTACAACAAGCCTGCAGAAAACAAATATGCTTTCATGTGGGATATAGGTAATGCATACTTCTCACACGCTTTTATAGCAGGTGAAGGCGGATATGTATTCGGACAAGGCGGAACAGATAAAAACGATATAGGCTTGAATTCAGCAGCAGCTGTTGAAGGCGCTAAGTTTATGGTTTCCTTAAAGGAAATATTGCCGGTAAACGCAGCTGACTCAAATTCACAAATTGTAGACGGCTTATTCTCAGAAGGAAAAGCAGCTATGGTTATGACTGGTCCATGGGCAGTTAAAGGCTATATGGATGCAGGCGTTAACTTTGGTATTACACCAATTCCTACATTAGCAAGCGGAAAGCATCCGGCAAGCTTCTCAGGTATTCGTGCACTATTTGTTAGTGCTTATACAAAGTATCCAAACGCAGCACAATTATTTGCTGAATTTGCAACTTCAGACGAAATGCTTTTGAAGAGATTTGAATTGACAAAGCAAATACCTCCTGTAAAATCATTAATGGAAAATCCGACTATAAAGGATGATGCTACAGTAGCACCATTCTTAGCACAAGCTCAATATGCTGTTCCAATGCCATCTATTCCGGAAATGGGAGTAGTTTGGGATCCATATGCAGCAGCACTGTCATTAATGTGGAATGAAGGAACAAATCCTCAAGAAGCATTAGACAATGCAGCTAATACAATTAAGGAAGCAATTGAGGCTCAGAAGTAGAATATAATATGTAAATAGATGCAAAAATGAATTTAGCCACCTGCTGCAAAGTAGGTGACTAAATTCTTATTGTGAATATTTTTGTTTGCGCTGTTTGATGCGTTTAGTGCTTGTACATATCACGGGTTGAAAAGCATGAAGGCGCTTTCCGCTGTAAATAAATCGCACGAAGTATAGTTCATCATTTGTAAAAGTAATGGGCGATTTATATTGTAAAGGAGGTTCTGAAATGAAGAGAGGGAAAAAATCCGCTCTGCTATCCGCATTGTTTATGGGTCTTGGACAACTATACAACAAAGATTATGTTAAGGGTATTTTCTTCGCAGCCTTGGAAGCGTTCCTCTTAATATTTACTATTCCTTATTTCCAAAAAGCAATGTGGGGACTTATTACACTAGGTGAAAGACCGTTATATTACCAAAACGGCATTGCTAAAGGAGACCATTCATTAATCCTCATGATTCAAGGAATTATAGCAGTACTGCTATTATTTATAATTATATTAGTTTATCTGATAAATATAAAAGACGCAAGAAGCGTGGGAAACGCATATGAAGCCGGACAAAAGCCTCTTGGGCTGGCGGCAATTGTAAAGCATATCTGGGAAAAGTACTTCCACTTTGTAATGCTGACTCCTGCAATGCTTTCACTTATATTTATTACCTTACTTCCTATTCTGGTAACGGTATCTATTGCTTTTACCAACTATTCGGGACCTAACCACCTGCCTCCCGCCAAACTGGTTGATTGGGTAGGCATAGAGAATTTTAAGGACCTCGCAGGTCTGAAAATGTGGAATACCACCTTCTTAGGTGTTGCAAAATGGACAATAATCTGGGCTACACTGGCAACTGTAACTAATTACTTCGCAGGTCTATTTCTTGCGTTGCTGGTAAACGCCAATAAAATAAAATTTAAGAAGCTTTGGAGAGGAATATTTATAATTCCTTATGCTATACCGGGCTTTCTGTCACTTCTGGTTATGAGATTGATGTTCAGCGGACCGGGAGCGATTAACGGCTTTTTAGCAAGTCTGGGCATTGAAAAGATAGCTTGGCTTTCAGACCCGCTGCTGGCAAAGACGGTTATTATTTTGGTTAATCTCTGGCTGGGAGCACCATATTTTATGGTTCTTATGTCTGGGGTTCTGACCAATATCTCAAAATCCTTGTATGAAGCTGCCGACATTGACGGAGCATCAGCATGGCATAAGTTTACCAAGATAACATTACCTATGGTATTGTTTTCCACTGCACCATACTTGATTTTAAGCTTCGCACATAATCTGAACAACTTTAATAATATCTATATCCTTACTGACGGAAACCCTGTTAATGCGGCATTTAAGTATGCAGGCCATACAGATATACTTATCACATGGATATTCAAGATGACTTATGACCAGTATAAGTACCATATGGCATCAGTTATAACTATAATTATATTCTTGATTGTTGCGTCTATATCAGCATTCGCATTCTCAAGAACAAAATCCTTTAATGAGGAGGATATGATACAATGACAACAAATATTGCAATGGAAAATGCCCCAAAGAAAAAGAAAAGGAAGAGCTTGGGAAGCCGCTTGGGAACGACATTTTTGTACGCAATTCTTATAGTTCAGACAATCATTGTATTAGTTCCGGTTATTTGGATAGTTGGGTCCTCAATGAATCCCGGAAACAGCTTATACGGATCTAGCTTGATACCAAAGAATCCGACCTTTGCTCATTATATAGAACTTTTTACAAAAACGGATTTCCCCATATGGTACATGAATACACTTAAAATTGCTACGCTGACTATGATTTTCTCGGTCATATTCATTACCATGACTGCCTATGTAATGTCAAGGTTCAGATTTAAAGGCAGAAAGCAGGGCTTGATGATAATGCTGATTCTGCAAATGTTCCCGACAATACTGTCTATGACAGCACTATATGTATTGCTATGGCAGATGAACCTGCTGAACAACCATTGGGGCCTAGTGCTTATATATGTTGGAGGGGGAATCCCTTACAATACATGGCTGGTTAAGGGATATTTCGACGGAATACCAAGAAGCTTAGATGAAGCGGGAAGGATAGACGGAGCTTCAAACCTGACTATTTTCAGAAAGATAATACTGCCTTTGGCAAAACCTATAATCACATTTGTTGCCTTAACCTCCTTTACAGGTCCATGGATGGACTTCTTACTGCCGAGACTTCTGATAAGAAGTGCAGAAAACAAGACCTTAGCTGTAGGCTTATACGAGTGGGTTACAGGACAGCAAAACACTAAGTTTACACTTTTCGCAGCAGGTGCCATACTGGTTGCAATACCAATAATTATATTATTTGCATATTTGCAGAAAAATATTGTAGAAGGATTATCTTCAGGTGCATCTAAAGGCTAATTGTGGTATATTTATTTCAGTAAATGATAGGAAGTGGGTCATAATATGAACGTTACGATTAAGGAAGTCGCTAAATTGGCCAATGTGTCCCCGTCGACAGTATCAAGGGTTATAGCAGATAGTCCCAAAATAAGCGAAGAAACAAAGAAAAATGTGTATAAGGCAATGGAGACACTAAAGTATCGTCCCAATGCCATAGCTCGAAGCTTGGCAAATAGATCCACAAGAACCTTGGGGATTATCCTGCCTAGTAATGACGAAAACTTATTTAATAACCCATTTTTCATACAGGCTATGAAAGGCATCAGCATCTATGCGCAGAAAAAGGGTTACTATATAATGTACACACACAGCGGCAACGAAAATGACTCTTTAAATATCGTTATGGATTATATAAACAGCAAATGGGTTGATGGCATAATACTTCTGACTGCTATGGAGAATGACAAGTGTATCTCTTATTTGAAGAAGAGTAACAGTCCCTTTGTTGTCATAGGAAGACCTGAAAGTACACAGGACACCTTGTGGGTAGATAATGATAACTTTCAAGCCATGTATAGCGTTGTAAATTATCTTATCGATAAAGGACACAACAGTATAGGCTTTATAGGTGGTCCGCACCAATACAATGTTACTAAGGACAGACTAGACGGATATAAAAGGTCTCTGGATATTCATGGAATTACTGTGGATGAGAAAATGATAATGTCAGTTACAGACTTTTCAGAGACTTGCGGCTATGAAGCAATGAAGGAGCTTATGACCCATAAGACTCCGACAGCTGTTGTAACAACAGACGACCTGATAGCCTATGGTGTTCTGAAGGTGATAAAGGAAAATAAGGATTTGGATATTGAAGTTGTAGGCTTCAATAATACTCCCCTTGCCAGCTATCAGACCCCGCCTTTGTCTTCGGTAGATATAAATGCTGAGAAGCTGGGCTACTACGCAGCAAAACTTTTGATAGAAAAGCTGGAGAAGGTTGAAGGCACAGTAAATCATTATATTGTGGAGACAAAATTGATTGAAAGAGAATCAACAGGGATAGCAGAATAGATTTTACAGAGCAAACATTCTTAGAACTGACTAAAAACCCGACAAATGCAGCTGTCAAAGCTTGACCCTGCAAATGTAGGGTTTTACTTTTAAGGAGGAAAAGAAATGAAGAAAGCTTTTGCAGCTTTAGCCCTAATAGTTGTTTTGATTTTTACACAAGGCTGCAGCGGCAGCAATGATACTGCCAATTCAGATGTTCTGCAAGGAACAGAGCAGATAAATTACAGCAAATCCGAAAGTAATAAAGATTTTACGGAAGGAAAGGAAGCTATGAGAAAAATATTGGAGTCTGAAGAATTTACATACAAAGGTGGCGATTTGGGAGCAGTTTACAGCAAGGACAGCACGGTATTCAAGGTTTGGGCGCCTACAGCAGAGAACATGAAGGTTGTAATATACAAAAGCTATGATGCTGCCTATGGTCAGGAGTACAGTATGAGCAAGGCAGAGCAGGGAGTATGGGATCTGAAGCTGCCCGGCGACCTTAAGAGCCAGTACTATACCTATAAGGTCACCATAGACGGAGCAGAAAGAGAAACCGTTGACCCTTATGCCAAGGGTGCTGCTGCCAACGGGAAAAAGGGTATGATTGTTGACTTTGCTTCTATAAATCCCGAGGGCTGGGAGAGTCACAAAGCACCTGAGGCACTTAAACCCACAGAAGCTGTCGTATATGAAATGCATGTCAGGGATTTCTCTGTGGATGAGAGCTCAGGTATAAAGAATAAAGGCAGGTATCTTGCTTTTACGGAAAAGGGGACAAAAGGACCAAATGGCGTATCTACAGGACTGGAGCATTTGAAGGAGCTGGGAATAACCCATTTGCACCTGCTGCCTGTATATGATTTCGCAAGTGTGGATGAGACAAAGGAAGGACAGTATAACTGGGGCTATGACCCATATCTCTATAACGTACCGGAAGGCTCTTACTCCACAAATCCTTACGATGGAACGGTAAGGATAAAGGAGTTCAAGGAAATGGTACAGACTCTCCATGAAAATGATATAAGAGTGGTCATGGATGTGGTATTCAACCACACCTATACTACAGGGGACTCACCCTTTGACATACTGGTGCCGGGCTATTACTACCGCACAGACAAATCCGGCAGCTATACAAACGGATCTGGCTGCGGCAACGAGACTGCATCAGAAAAGGCAATGGTGAGGAAATTCATTGTAGACTCAGTAAAGTTTTGGGCGACAGAATATAGGATTGACGGCTTCAGATTTGACTTAATGGCTCTTCATGACATTGATACCATGAAAGAGGTTGAACGTGAGCTCAGGAAAATTAATCCCAATATACTTATCTATGGCGAACCGTGGACCGGAGGCGCATCGGCTTTAAGCCCTGCACTGCAGCTTAGAAAGGGCAGTCAGAAGGGGATGAACATAGCAGTTTTCAATGATGATATACGAAATGCCATAAAGGGTGACAACGATGGAATAGGACTGGGCTTTGTTAATGGTGCTTACGGTCTTGAAAATGAAGTGAAAAAGGGTATTGTGGGAGGTATACAATACAGCAGCAGTATACACGGTTTTACAGAGCAGCCCGCAGAAACAATAAACTATGTCAGCTCCCATGATAATCTGACGCTGTTTGATAAGCTTGAGAAAAGCAATCCAAGCTTAAGTGCCGAAGAAAGAGTAAAAATGAACAGGCTTGCCTTATCAATAGTACTTACCTCAGAGGGAATACCCTTTATCCAAGGCGGAACTAAGATACTCCGGACTAAGAACGGCAGCCATAACAGCTACAATGCCGGAGATATGATAAATAAGATTGACTGGTCCAGGAAAAGCACATACATGGAGACCTACAGCTATATAAAAGGATTGATTGAGCTAAGAAGAAGCCAAAGAGTATTGACCTTAGATAATGCCGAGGACATCAAGAAAAGCATAACCTTTGTCGATGCACCGAAAAAATCAGTGGCATATATGCTAAGCTCTTCCTTCAAGGATGATTTTAAAAACATAGTCATAATTCATAATGCAAATAGAGAGTCAATTACCGTGAAGCTGCCTAAAGCAGGTCAGTGGAAGGTGATTGCAAACGAGCTTGAGGTGAATCAGAAGGGTGTAACCCAAGGGGAGGCAGCCTTCTCCAATGAAGTGGAGGCAGCACCACTGTCAACTTATATTTTGGTTAAGGAATAGACTATAAAGCACTATACAACATAGTGCTTTTTATTATCTGTCATATTAAGGTCATATATATAATTCTATGTTCGGGTTACAGTGACAAGGATATAGCTATGATCAGCGATGCTATATAGGAGCTTAAGTGAAGCTTCCAGTGAGGCGGATAGAAACTATACTATATGTTTCGTACTAAACATTTTATATTAATCAGATAGCATGAAACGTTTTCCTCTGTTTATAAACCGCACAAAGTTCATATTTGTTTTAATGTTAAAACTTTAATGCGACTTATATAGTATGCAATACATTTTTAAGAGAATTCTGATAACTATATTGACATTGCATTTTATCGGTAGTATACTTTAATCAGGTTATGAAAACGGTTTCATAAAGAAGATGAACATGGTGGTTCGCAATCTTCTTCCCCGAGCATTTATCAATCATTTGATAGATTAATATTTATGAAACCGTATTCAATAATCTATGATTTTTATTTTAGGAGGTCCTATGGCTAGTATTAAAGATGTTGCAAAAGCAGCGGGTGTATCCGTAACTACTGTTTCAAGGACAATAAATAATAATCCATCTATCTCAATTGAAACAAGAGAAAAAGTGTTAAAAGCAATTAAGGATCTGAACTATTCGCCAAATAGCATGGCAAAAGGACTGTCAAGCAATAATTCTTACACAATAACACTATTGGTTAATGTTGAGGATGAAAAATCGTTCTATAATCCTTTCTTTTATGAAGTGATGCATGGGATAGAAAAGGTAGTATATGAAAGAGAGTATTGCTTAATAGTAGCTAATTTAAGTACCATGCTGAAAAAAGAAAATGTCCTTGACTGGTTGATTAAAGGCAAAAGAACTGAAGGTGTGATTCTGCCGTCATCAATTATTGATTCCAGAATGGTTAAAGGATTAAGGAATAACAATATTCCTTTTGTATCTTTAGGCGAACCTACAAGCTTAAGAGAAACAATCAACTGGGTAGACATTAATAATAGAAAAGCAGGAGAGCAGGCTGTTTATTATTTATTGGATGATAACAGGAAAAGAGTTGCTTTTATTGGATATGACAGTTCAAAGGTTTTTAGTATAAGAAGGCTTGAAGGGTATAAAGCAGCTTTAGAAAACAGCAAAATTAATTTTGATGCAGGTTTGATAATAGAGGGTAGGAATTCTAAAGAAGATGGATACAGAATGATGAAAGCATTATTAAATAAAAATGATATTCCAGACTCTGTAGTTTGTGCAGATAACTTAATAAGTATTGGAGCTATAAGAGCAATACAGGATTCAGGACTGTTAATACCACAGGATATTAGTGTCATAAGCTTTGACAACTCTCAGATTGCAGAATTGATATACCCCTCAGTTTCTACAATAAATGTTGATGTTTTTGAACTTGGAGTACAATCAGCTAAAATGCTTTTTGAATTGATTGAAAAACCGGGAACAAGGGATCAAGAACTGCTGATCTCTACAAATGTTGAAGAAAGGGAAACTACCATACGGAATAATCAGCAGCATGAGGTGTAAGATGAAAAATGTAACAGCAACACATTATGAAACTAGGGAATATATATATCCGATTGATAGAAACACTTTGTCAGTAAAAATAAAGTGCAAAGCAGACGGTGAGTATTCTGTTAACATTGTTTATTGGAACAGATTTAAAGAAGAAAAAAAAGAATGTGAACTTGAAAGCTTCTGCATTAACGGTCCTAGCGATTATTACAGCATAATGCTAGCTTTTGAGGAATCTGCAAAATACTTAAGATATTATTTTGTCATTAAAAGTCACGAAGAAATTATATATTATTCGCCTTATGGCTTAACTTCTGATATACCTATGAAATATTTTGAATATCAAAGCACAAATGTCAAT
>JAQZBM010000079.1 GCA_029238945.1 Clostridia bacterium | reverse complement strand
TTCTATAACAGGCGCTACCATTCTGCAAGGTCCGCACCAAGCTGCCCAGAAATCAACCAATACCGGCTTATCTGAATGTAATACCTCGCTATCAAAATTGTTTTTGTCAACTACTACTATGTTGCTCATTTTATGTCTCCTTTCAATATTAACCTCTGTCAACTATGTTTGACATTACTGGTCTGTACTTTTTTAAACCTTTTCGCTTATCTTCCCTATTTCTTATTATAAGATAAGCTATTGCTGCTGCACCGATTCCCAGTACAGCCCCCACACCTTGTGCCGCTTCATGAGAGAATCCAAGAGCTTGAAACCCGTAATATCCTCCGAGAATGCCAACGACTAGGGCAATAAGTGGGTAAAGATAAACAATAATAACTGCTGACAGGAAATCTACAGTTTCCATATCTACTTCTACAATATCTCCGGGCTTAGCACCTAGAGTATTCTCTGCTTCTAAAGTAAGCCTCATTTGATCAGGAGTTACCTGGCATGCACCACAATCGCCGCATGCAGTATTTCTGTACATTCTGATTTTAACCTTATTATCTATTACTTCAACTACTTGACCGGTCTCTTTCATAGTTTTCTCCTCATACTACTTTACATACTTAACAATTGTTTCTATCATGGATTGAATGCTTTCGTCTATTTCTCCCTTGCTGTCTGGTGTTCTTATTCCTTGCTGCATGCACTCAGCAATGTATCTCTCAATCATCATGCCGCCAACCTTGTTAATAGCAGATCTTATAGCAGAAATTTGGACCATAACTTCTGAACAACACTTATCCTCATCTACCATTCTCTGGATACCCTTGACCTGTCCTTCGATTTTTCTTAGTCTTGTCAATAGTTCATCCTTCTCAACTAATCTGTTGTCCATTTCTTTCCCTCCTATACCCCGTTAGGGTATCTAATATTATTATATTACGATTTTCTATTTTGTCAACCATATTTTAAATAGTTTTTGCAGGTGCATCTGCTTTACCATTAATATTATAATTCTAAGATATCACGTACAACCACAGATGCCAATATTAGTCCCGCCGTAGATGGAACAAAGGAAATGCTTCCCGGAATCTGCCTTCTATGGGTGCACTTTGCCAAATCCTTGTTGGTGCAAATACAGTTGGTCTTACAGCTTTTCTCCAGCTCCATTGGAGTTACAGGCGTTTCCTTGGAGTATACTACCTTCAGCTTCTTTATTCCTCTTTTCCTGAGTTCATATCTCATGACTCTAGCCAATGGACATATTGAAGTATCGTAAATATCGGCTACCTCCAGCTTGGTAGGGTCAAATTTATTGCCTGCGCCCATACAGCTTATTACCGGAATATTCATCCCCTGAGATGTTACTATAAGATCCAGCTTTGAGGAAACCATATCTATAGCATCTACAACGTAATCCAAATCTGGAGTTACAAGCCTGTCTCTTGTTGTCTCGTTGTATAGCTCCTTAAATAATGTAATCTCAATCTTGGGGTTAATGTCCAAAAGCCTGTCTCTCATTGCTTCAACCTTGGCTTTTCCTACAGTCTTTCTTGTGGCATGTATCTGTCTGTTAATATTTGTTAGACATACGTCATCGTCATCAACCAGCACCAATTTACCGACACCCGCTCTTGCCAGTGCCTCAGCTGTAAAAGAACCTACTCCGCCTACTCCAAATATTGCAACCTTGCTGTTTTTCAGCTTTTCTATTCCATCTTTTCCTATTAAAAGTTCAGTTCTTGAATACCAATCCATTTGTACCTCCAAAACAAGTCCTGCAATAATGAAAATTAAAGCAGGACTATGTTTTTATTTTATATTTTTTGCATTATTATAGTTTTAATTCAAGCTTCGTTTATATCATAAAATTAATATTAATTATTTTTACAGCGTAAAGCTCTAATTTTTTGTTGCAATTTTCAGCTCTTCAAGCTGTTTCTCGTCGGCAGGTGAAGGTGCATTTGTCATCAGACAGCTAGCTGTCTGAGTTTTTGGAAAAGCTACTACGTCCTTTATGTTATCAGTGCCTGTCAGAAGCATTATGATTCTGTCCAGTCCGAAGGCCAAGCCGCCGTGTGGTGGTGTACCGTACTTGAAGGCTTCCAGCAGGAATCCGAATTTTGCCCAAGCTTGTTCTTCCGAGAATCCAAGCAGACCAAACATTTTTTCCTGCAGCTGCTGGTTGTGGATTCTTATGCTGCCTCCGCCTATTTCGTAGCCGTTCAACACCATATCATATGCCTTTGCCCTAACCTCACCCGGATTTGTGTCAAGCATTGGTATATCTTCATCCATAGGACTTGTGAAAGGATGGTGCTTTGCAACATATCTGTTCTCTTCCTCATCATACTCCAAAAGCGGGAATTCTGTAACCCAAAGGAAATTAAACTTTTTCTCATCGATGAGCTCAAATCTTCTGCCTACCTCTAGTCTCAATTGTCCAAGGGAATCACATACCACATTTGCTTTATCCGCAACTATAAATATGATGTCGCCTGGTTTTGCATTCATTCTTTCAATTATCGCATTCATTTCCTCTTCCTTCAGGAATTTTGCGATAGGTGACTTAACACCCTCTTCGGTAACATTTATCCAAGCTAAGCCCTTAGCTTTATAAATCTTCACAAATTCACCAAGGCTGTCTATTTCCTTACGGCTTATCTTTGCACCTATTCCTTCTGCGTTTATCGCTCTTACAAGACCCTTGCTTGATATAGCGTCTGCAAAAACCTTGAATTCCGAATTTGCAACTATATCAGCAAGATCTTTTATCTCCAAGCCAAAACGTGTATCCGGCTTATCCGAACCAAATCTATCCATAGCTTCCTTGTAGGTCATTCTCTTCATCGGAAGCTGTACATCTACATCCAGAATTTCCTTGAACAGCTTTTGCATCAAGCCTTCATTTACCTTAATAACGTCATCTATATCAACGAAGGAAAGCTCCATATCTATTTGAGTGAACTCAGGCTGTCTGTCTGCTCTTAAGTCCTCATCTCTGAAGCACTTTACAATTTGGAAATATCTATCAAAGCCTGATACCATCAGTATCTGCTTGAAAAGCTGCGGTGACTGCGGCAATGCGTAGAAATTGCCCGGCTGCACTCTGCTTGGTACAAGATAGTCTCTTGCTCCCTCAGGAGTAGTTTTTGTAAGCATCGGTGTTTCAACTTCGATAAAGCCTTTTTCAGACAAATATGTTCTTACTACCTGAGCAGCCTTATGTCTTGTGAAGAAAATCTTCTGCATGGAAGGCTTCCTCAGGTCAAGATATCGGTACTTAAGTCTTACAGCTTCTGATTCCTTTGCATCGTCCTCAATATATATCGGAGGAGTGTCAGACTTACTGATTATCTTCATTCCGCTTACTATTATCTCAATGCTGCCTGTGCTGATTTTTGTGTTTACTGCTCCGCCTCTTTTCGCCACCTCGCCGGTGATTTCAAGCACGAACTCCCCTCTTACCTTTGCAGCTTCATTGAACAAGTCTTCTGTAGCGTCCTTGTTTATTACCGCTTGAACTATACCTGTTCTATCCCTTAAATCTATGAACTTCAGGCTGCCTAAGTCTCTGCTCTTTTGCACCCATCCATATACAGTAACCTTTTGTCCAATATTGCTCTCGCTTAATTCTCCGCACATATGCGTCCTGTTGAATTTACTCATTTATTCCGCCCCCTATTTCGTTGCTTTCATGTACTCTATTAATTGATTCAGCTGAATTTCCTCTTCGCTGCCTGTTGCCATATTCTTTACTCTTATTTTGTTATTGTTTATCTCGTCCTCACCAATTACTGTCACAAACTTCGCACTCAGCTTGTTTGCATATTTCATTTGAGCCTTAAGGCTTCTTACCATATAGTCCCTATCAGCCTTCATTCCATTATTTCTTAGCTCATGGACCAGCTTTATTGATTTCTTTTCGCCTGCTGCGCCCAATCCTGCGATGAATATATCAACAGCCGGCGGCATAGGAATTTCAATACCAGCTTTTTCAAGTACTATCAGAAGCCTCTCAAAGCCCATTCCAAAGCCTACTCCCGGAGTATCAGGACCGCCTATCTGCTCTATCAGTCCGTCATAACGTCCGCCGCCGCATACAGTGCCTTGCGCGCCGATTACATCAGTTACTATTTCAAAGGCTGTTTTTGTATAGTAATCCAAGCCTCTGACTATCTTCGGGTCTACTGTATACTCCAGTCCTATTGTGTCCAGTGCCTCTTTGAACTTCGCAAAGTGGTCGCTGCATTCATCACATAGGTTATCCAGCATAAAAGGTACATCAGTTAACTGCTGCTGGCACTTTTCCTCCTTGCAGTCTATTATGCGAAGAGGATTCTTTTCAAATCTGTCCTGGCAGGTTTCGCAAAGGCTGCCAAGCTTCGGGCTTAAATATTCCTTCAGCTTCTTGTTGTATTCCACTCTGCAATTTGGACAGCCTATACTGTTTATTCTTAGCTTGAGATTATCTATGCCCAGTCTTTTGTAAACAGTCATAGCTATATTAATTATTTCTGCATCTATTGCCGGATCCTTTGATCCAAATGCCTCTATTCCAAACTGATGGTGTTCTCTGAGTCTGCCGGACTGCGGCTTCTCATACCTGAAGCATGGAGTGAAATAAAAAAGCTTTGTCGGCTGCGGTTCATTGAAGAGACCATTCTCTATATAGGCTCTTACTGCTGATGCTGTGCCTTCAGGCTTCAATGTGATGCTTCTGCCTGCTTTGTCTTCGAAGGTGTACATTTCCTTCTGAACTACGTCTGTAGTTTCTCCTACACCCCTCTTGAACAGCTCAGTATGTTCAAAGGCAGGTGTCCTTATTTCTGTATATCCGTTAAGAGAGCATATTTCTCTTATTAATGCTTCAACGTACTGCCACTTATAGACCTGCGATGGAGTTACGTCTTCTGTACCTTTTGGTCTTTTGATTTCCATACTAATCCCTCCTGAAAATTATTTATATAAAAACTACTAAACTTATAAAAATAAAAACCCCCGCCTCTGACATAATCGTCAGGGACGAGAGTAATTCCCGTGGTGCCACCCTGCTTGTAAAAACAAACTCGAATCCTTAACGCGGATTTTCGCAGCTGCCAAATAACTTCAGCAGTTGTGCTCATAGGTGTCGTTCATCTTTCTTTCTAAAGGAATGCTTCCAGTCTCGGCATTCCATCCCTGATAAGCAGTTTCAGACTACTCTTCCTATTCAATGCATAAATATGTATTTTTTCTTATAATGCATATATTATAATACTATGACAATTCTCTGTCAACTATTTTTGTATAAATCTCCAAGCAGCTTCAGCTTTTTCTCTATCTGTTCATCGATTCTGGAAATATATAATCTGATGTCCTTTATGTTTCCTTGTCGTTCTATTCTGTTTTCTGTATTAAATACAGTTTTGGTTATGGCATCTGCTCCAAAGGCTATGTTTGTCTGCCGCTCCTCTATCATTTGAATGTTGTATATACACTCCAAGCCCGGCTTAGAGAAGCCTACGTTTTCAAGATTTTCAGCCATATGCTTCTGTCTGTACAGGTAGTAAGGCTGCATGCCCAGTTGTCTTGTGAAGCCAGCGGCTCTTTCCATCATCTCGCTTGTTACACCCTCACGACTCTCTGCCGCTTCCTGCTTCTCGTTTATAATGGATGCCCTTTTTATAGCCATTGTATGTATTGTTAAACTCTCGGGCTTGAGCTTGCCGATTTCAGTCAAGGTTCTCTCCAGATGCTCCAGCCCTTCTCCCGGCAGACCCAGTATTATATCCATGTTTATATTGTCGAAGCCGAGCCTTCTTGCCAGCTCGAAGCTTTCAATGGTCTGCTTAGTGTCATGAGCTCTTCCTATCCTCTTTAGAGTATCATCATTCATTGTCTGAGGATTTATGCTTATTCTTGTAACCTCATACCGCTTCATTACTCTTAGTTTATCCTCAGTAATAGTATCCGGTCTCCCTGCTTCGCAGGTAAATTCTATTGCTTCACTGCCAAACAACTCAGCCGCTGTCTCCAGAAGTCTCTCCAACTGAGACGCGTTAAGGGATGTAGGAGTTCCCCCGCCGATATAGATAGTCTGTACCGATAAGCCTTTATTATTCATGAATTCAGCTGTCTCATTCATTTCCTTCAGCATTGCCATAAGATAGTCATCCACTAGGCTGCCTGCTTTATCAAGTGAGTTCGAGGTGAAGGAACAGTAATGGCATCTTGTAGGACAGAAGGGTATCCCAATGTATATGCTTACCTTTTTGTCGTCTATCGGGTATAGGAATTTCCTTTCCGTCTCTGCAATTTCATAGGATAGCTCAGCTTTTTCATTGCTTATGAGATAATTTTCCTTCATATAGCCCTTGATATATTCTTCGTCAAAGCCCTTATCCAAAAGCTCGTGAACTATTTTCAACGGTCGTATACCGGTCAATATGCCCCATGGATAGGTTCTGTTAAGGCTGTTTGACAGAAGCTTGTACATAGACAGCTTAACAGCTTCTTTTTCCTGCTTCTCCGGTTTTGTTCCGTTTCTTTCAAAGGCTTCATTGTATTCTTCCGTTTTTTCCGGTGTCTGCATCATAGAACTGGCTAATATGCTTCCGGACTTATGCTCTATAGTACTTTGGAGCAGTACCTCCGCATCTTGAAAAAGGCTTTGGTCAAACTCCAAAGCCTCCATTTCAGCTATTTCAATTTCCTGCTTCCCATAAAACAGCCTTACAATATTGGCTGCTTCTGAAGCGTAGTTGTGGTTAACAACCAACTTAATCATAATTATCACCGTCTAATCTTCAAAAAGTTCTCTTCTAATCTTCGAAACCTGATTAAGGCTCATTCCAAGCTCAGCAGCTACTTCATAATCCTCCAGATCAGACTCCATTATAGTCATCATGTCGTCACTGTCGTTATCTGTCTGCAGATTCGAAGGTTTTATCAGGTTTTTTTTCATGTTTCTACTCATGCTCATCCTCCCGCCTTTGAACTTACGAATTCCGCTGTGTTATTCTTCTACTTATTGTTGCCTGCGGTTTCTTAGATATGCATGAATATTATATATTTAAAAAAATGGATTATTCTGCTTCTCGCTTCCTATGGTAGTATAAGGTCCATGTCCCGGATGTACCACTGTTTCATCCGGCAGTATAAACAGCTTTTCTTCTATAGACTCCATTATGCTTCTGTAATCGCCGCCCGGAAGGTCAGTTCTGCCAATGCCTTCAGCAAACAATGTATCTCCAGACATCAAGTCCTTGCCAAACAGTATTCCTATGCTTCCCATAGTATGCCCCGGAGTGTGGATTATTCTTAGTTCTGATTCTCCAAGCCTCAGGACATCTCCATCCTTAAGGGTGAAATCGCACTTTTCCTCTACAGGCTTGCTGTTATACATGAAGGAATAATTCAGGTTGGAGTCGCCCAGCATCTCTTTATCATCCTCATGTATGCCAACCGGAGCTTTGCTGTACTCACGAAGCTCATTAACCGCAAGAATATGGTCTCCGTGACCATGAGTAAGCAATATATACTTTACCTTTAAATTGTTGCTCTCAATGTAAAGCTTTATTTTCTCAAATTCCGCTGCCGGATCTATAACTGCAGCTTCTTTTGTGCTCTCATCTGCTGCTATATAGCAGTTTGTCTGCAGCATTCCTACAGGTATTGTTTTAAGCAAATTAACGCCTCCTAAAACTATATTATTTTCTCACTGTCCACTATCAAGGTAACAGGACCGTCGTTTATTATATTAACCTTCATATCAGCTTGGAATACACCGGTCTCTGTCTTTACCTGCTGACTCCTGCATGCCTTTACAAATTCATTGTAAAGCTCATCTGCAAGCTCCGGCTTAGCAGCTGCCATGTAGTTCGGTCTGCGTCCTTTTCTGCAGTCACCGTAAAGGGTGAACTGCGATACAACTAAAAGCTCACCTTTTATGTCCAACAGAGAATAATTCATTTTTCCTTCTTCATCGTCAAACACCCTTAGGTTTAATATTTTATCAGCCATGTAGCTGACATCATCCATAGTATCCTTTTCGCTGACTCCCAGAAGCACTACTAAGCCTTTACCTATACTGCCTACAAGCTTCTGTTCAACTTCTACACTGCCTTGTGTCACTCTTTGTACAACTGCTCTCATTAACTCCCGCTCCTTTTCTATTGTTTTGATCTGAATACATCAACTATGCCTTCAATTTTCTTAAACTTCCTAATAAGCTTATTCAATTGCTCTACATCATGTATCTCAAGCACAAAGCTGATTATAGCCATCCTATCCTTTGTAGTTCTGGAGGAGAAGGAATTTATATTAATCTTGCTTTCATCAATAATCGTTGTGATTTCAACAAGCAATCCCTTTCTATCATAAGCCCTGATTTCAACATCAGCATTATATGAGCTTTTGGTTGCCTCGCTCCATTCAACCTCTATAAGTCTTTCAGGCTCTTGAAGGAATTCATTTGCATTGGGACAATTCTTCCGATGTATTGATACCCCTCTGCCCTTTGTAATATAGCCGAAAACCTCATCACCAGGCACTGGGTTGCAGCAGCGTGCAAATCTTATCATGACATTGTCTATACCCTTAACCTTCACACCTGTTGAGCTAATCTTTTTCTTTATTTCAGGCTTTTGAAGCTTTTCCAGTTCTGCTACAATGTCCTTATCCTCAACCTTGAATACCTTCTTGTATTCTTCCTTCATCCTCAGAATGACCTGGTTGGCCGATAAGCCGCCATAGCCCACAGAAGAGTATAAATCTTCTACCGAGTGAAGGCTGAACTTCTTGGCTACAGTTTCAAGCCACTCAGGTTTTAAAAGTATTGATGAAGCATAGCCGTGTCTTTTCACTTCACGCTCTAGAAGTTCTCTGCCCTTTAGGACATTCTCTTCCTTTTTCTCTTTCTTGAACCATTGTCTTATCTTGTTTTTGGTATGATTGCTTTTAGCAATTTTGAGCCAATCCCTGCTGGGTCCATTGGCATTTGCCGATGTTATTATCTCAACAATATCGCCGTTTTGCAGCTTATAATCCAAGGTGACTATCCTGCCGTTAATCTTAGCCCCTACACATTTATTTCCTATGTGGCTGTGTATCTTGTAAGCAAAATCTATAGGTGTAGAATCAACGGGAAGGTCTATTACGTCACCCTTCGGTGTAAATACATACACCTCATCAACCAATAAATCTATTTTAAGAGTTTCCATGAACTCTCTTGTGTCCTTAATCTCATTTTGCCACTCAAGCATCTGTCTCAGCCAGGTAAACTTCTCGTCAAAGTCTGTCAGAGAATCCTTACCCTCTTTATACTTCCAGTGTGCAGCTATACCAAACTCTGAAGTTCTGTGCATTTCCCACGTTCTTATCTGAACCTCGAAGGGTTGTCCATCGGGTCCGATTACAGTGGTATGGAGGGACTGATACATATTAGGCTTAGGCATGGCTATATAGTCCTTAAATCTGCCAGGTATAGGCTTCCAAAGGGTATGAACTATACCCAGGGCCCCATAGCAGTCCTTCACTGTCTCTACTATGATACGGACTGCAGTAAGGTCAAATATCTGGTCAAAGGACTTATTTTGCTTAAACATTTTCCTGTATATACTGTAGAAGCTTTTGGGTCTGCCTTCTATATGGGCTTCTATCCCCACATCATGTATTCTCTCTCTAAGCTGTTCTATGACGCTGTTTATATACTCTTCTCTTTCTTGTCTTTTCTTTGCAACCTTGTCTACCAGCTCATAGTATTCTTTAGGCTCAAGATATCTTAAGGCCAGATCCTCCATCTCCCATTTTATTGTAGATATACCAAGACGATGAGCGATAGGTGCGTAGATTTCCATTGTCTCACTGGCCTTTTCCCTCTGGTTTTTCTCAGGCATGTATTTAAGAGTACGCATGTTATGAAGACGGTCTGCCAGTTTAATAAGGATAACCCTTATATCCTTGGCCATCGCTATGAACATCTTCCTGAGATTTTCAGCCTGCTGTTCTTCCTTTGTAGTATACTCCAGCTTACCCAATTTAGTAACGCCGTCCACCAGCATTGCTATTTCTTCGCCAAATTCATCCTTTATGTCATCGTAGGTATATATGGTGTCTTCAACAACATCATGAAGTATACCTGCTGCTATAGTTACATTGTCCAAGTTCAAATCAGCTAAAATATTTGCTACCTCGTAAGGATGAGTTATATAATCATCACCCGACTGCCTCTTTTGTCCATTATGCGCCTTGTAAGCAAATTCGTAAGCATTTTTAATAACTGTGATGCTATCTGATGAGTTGTATTTTTCAATTTTATCAATTAGTTTTTGCAGCATATAAAACACCAACTTCAATTATTTGTTATTTATATATATCTTATATTGCGAAAATAGCTGGAATCCCAGCTATTTTCGACACCTTATACTAATATTTTATTATTGAGTCTATACTATAATCCTTAAGTGTAGCTTTACCATTCAAGAAACCCAGCTCTATCAGGAAGCCTATGTGTACAACTTCTCCCCCAAGGCTTTCCACAAGCTTTGCTGCCGCAAGTATGGTTCCTCCTGTTGCCAGCAGGTCATCAACAAGCGCGACCCT
>JAQZBM010000078.1 GCA_029238945.1 Clostridia bacterium | reverse complement strand
CCACTGAGTTACATCCGCATGAATGGTGCCTTGGGGCGGAATCGAACCACCGACACGAGGATTTTCAGTCCTCTGCTCTACCGACTGAGCTACCAAGGCATAATAATAACCTGACAATTTTATTTAAATAATGGCGACCCGGAAGGGGCTCGAACCCTCGACCTCCAGCGTGACAGGCTGGCATTCTAACCAACTGAACTACCGGGCCATACCTTATATGTCTTTGTTGAAAATATGGTGGGCACAACAGGGATCGAACCTGTGACCCCCTGCTTGTAAGGCAGGTGCTCTCCCAGCTGAGCTATGCGCCCAATGTTATGTCATCAACAACGACATGACTTAGTATATCTTAAATAGCTTCTAAAGTCAAAATCCCTCAATTATCATTAAGCTCAATTATTACTGCTGATTGTGATTTTTCTTGCCGTAGCTAACTTTTGCTACCTCATTCGCCCCTTAGAACAGTGCGGTTTGATGTATTTATATGGATATTATATAGCTATTATTACCATATATATATATATGATATTCAATACATTTCGTGCTAAACATTTTATATGCTTCGAATAGTACGAAATTGTATTCCTCTGTTCATAAATCGCACACAGTACTGACTTTTTCAAAATATAGAAGCATCAGTGCGATTTATATAGCTGTTTATTTTTTTGCTTGTTCCAGAAGATTAATTAGTTCTTCTTTGTTGAAATGATACTTATTTGAGCAGAAATGGCATGCAAGCTCTGCCTTCTCGTCGGTTTCGATTATATCCCTAATCTCAGTCTCTCCCATACTTATAAGTGCCTTCTCAACTCTTTCTCTGCTGCAATTGCACACATAACCGATTTCCTTCTTCTCATATATAGAAAAATCAATATCCTTTAATACTTCTCCTATGATAGCTTCTGCATTCATTCCTTCGTTTATCATGGAAGTAATGGATTTCAGATTCACTTGTATCAGATTCTGCTCAAGCTTATCAATAGTCTCATCCAGTGCCTCAGGCATAACCTGTACAATAAAGCCGCCTGCTGCGCTTACATGACTCTCCGGCTGCACCAGTACTCCCAAGCCCACAGAGCTAGGAGTCTGTTCTGAGTTGGCGAAGTATACTGTAAAGTCGTCTGCGATTTCACCGCTTACTATCGGGATCTGCCCTACGTAAGGCTCTTTTAAGCCAAAGTCCTTAATTACAGTAAGGTTTCCGTCAATACCTACAGCCGCTCCTACATCAAGCTTGCCGCTTTGCTTAAGCATTGTTTCGACATGTGGATTGTTTATGTACCCTCTTACATTTCCGCTATTGTCAGAAACTACTACAATGCCTTTTGCGGGACCTTTCCCGTTTATTTGAAGAGTCAGTATATCTCCATCTGATTTCAGCATAGTACCCATCATACTTCCAACTGTCAGCATTCTGCCCAAGGCAGCTGCCGCTACGGGATAGCAGTCATGAATTTGTCTTGCTTCCTCTACTAAATCTGTTGTTATACATGCAAAAAATCTTAAAGCGCCATCATCACTGGCACCTCTAATTAAATAATCCTTCATAAAATCCTCCATTTAAATCCTTTGTGCTGCAAAGAATATTCTTTGACTTGTGTCCGTCGGTTCTCTAAAAGCTAAATCATCGTATACAGATATGTTCCCAAAGCCTGCCTCATGCAGCTGCTTTCGTAAATAATCAATGCTGTAAATCCTTTGCGTATGATATTCTTCCAATCTCTTATACAAACCATTCTCCGGAACGAAGAAGTTCAATCTCATTTCGATTATTTCCTCATCCTCGAAGCAGCTGTTTTCCCAAATGTAGCAGAAATCATCCTTTTCCTGAAATAATGTGTTGTCACCCAAAATTTCCTTCAGCTTATAGCTGCTGCTGATATCAAAGACAAATACCCCATTAATGTTCATCGTCTTATATACAGAAGAAAAAAAGTTTTTCAAATCCATTTCTTCTATAATATAATTTACCCCGTCACACATACATAATACTGAATCATAGCTCTTATTTAATGTAAGCTCAGTCAAATTCTGTTTTATAAATTTGATACTTTGCTTTTGACTTCGCGCCTTATTCTCTGCTACAGCCAGCATCTCATCCGATATATCCACACCTGACAGCTTATATCCTTTGACTGCCATAGGAATTGTTATATTTCCTGTACCGCAGGCTGTATCCAGTATAGTGTCCGGTTTTACTCCATAGTTGTTGAATATATCTTCAATGAAGCTGCACCATGCATCATAGTCAACATCGTCCATCAGCATATCATAGTATTCAGCTAAATAGTTATAGCTTTCCATATTAACCTCCGCTTTGAGCTTTAGCATTAAAACAATAAAATTATAGCAAATGATAAAAATATATACAATAAATTTAAAAGGCATAGGGTCCGACAAACTGAATCCTATGCCTTCTTCTCCACCTTTAAATTATTCATCTGTTCTATTATTGCTTTCTTTTTTCTTGTAATTATACCGCCTATTCTTCCTGTCTCCTTGGCTGTCAATCCTCCCCAGCCAACCTGCAGCAGCTTCTCTCCAAGACCAAGTTCGTTTGCTATTTCATATTTCATAATATCTTCAGGCTTGAGCTCTTTTTTCTTAGTTGATTTACCTTTTTTGTCCTTCATAATATCACTCCTTCAAGTCATATTATGAATCTAATTTTCTCATTTTATACCAAAACTATATAGACCCGTGAATTGTACAGCCTACATCCTGTAAATATATCGCGAGCTTCGTCTCCTTCTGCTTCTGTGGGGTTTTCTTAAAAGCAACCCCAAAACCAGACCAAACAAAAATATCATTAAAGGTGTGTATGGCATGCTTATTATTTGTCCATACCATTTCTTTATAAGTTCTGCGGTTTGCCCTGAGCTTTGGACTTCAGCTTTGTTATCATTCAATTGTCCGCTTACAGGCTCTGAAATGTCAAAATACCCGTGATCCTCCATCCAAGCTGTCAAAAACTCTGTACTTTCCTCGCTCAAAAGATAAAGCTCCTTTGATAGATTATCGATTTTGTCCTGACTTTGCTGCTCAATATAGATATCCAGCCTGTCCAAATATACTTTATTCCTCAGCTCTGCTGGAAAGAGCCTGCTGTAGTCAATTGTTTCTGCCAGTTCAAGATATTTATCAAGCTTATTCAGTCTTCTTAAGCTTTCAGCTTTGAGAAACTGTATTTGCTCGTTGCTAATATCTTTATCGCTTGGATTTTTCAAATATGCGTCGCATAGAGCTGCGGCCTTTTCATAATTCTTATCGGAAAAGGTTAAAGCAATCTCCCTAACCTTTTGCATAGGACTTTTTAGCAGCTTATCTACAGCCTGTTTTTCAACGTTCTTATACTTTATAGTAATGGCTTCCATATTGCTTTCATCTGTTTGGACCAATATTTCGCCTTTTTTACTTATGTCAGTAGGATTCAGACCCTTTAAGGACAATATATTATAGGGTTCAAAACCGTTCATTTCAATATATAACGATGACTTTTCAGCTTTATTGGAAAAGCCCATCTTCCTGTCTCCGAAATAGCTTATTGTATATGTTCCTTGTTCATCAAGCAGCTGCACTGCATTAATATTTACATTAATTATCCTTGTTTCGGCAGGATTTAAGGTAATATTGAAAACATACCAAAAGCTTTCCTGAGGCAGTTGGTTTTCAAGCTTATACTCATTTTGCAGGCTTTCAATACTTCTTTTCTTCCACTTAATATAACTGCCCTTATCCTGCATGCTTATCTTTTCTACACCGCTGGCTGATATGCCTAGTGCCACCCTTGTTTCTGCATTTGTAGTATTTTTAATTACAAACTCTCCATTATACTGAAGTTTATTATTTTCAATTTCTATGCTTGAATCCTCTTGTAAAACTTCAATTTTCGAGTTGTTGAGATTGTATAAACCATAGCCCTTCCAGCCATTTTGAGAGTCTGAATACACTGCCGAAGTAAATATCAACGAAAAAACTCCGATGAAGGCTATAGCGAGTAAGAATTTAAATTTACTAAGCTGCATACTTGTCCCTCCTTTATAAAAATTTTAGCATAGTTTGTATACAGATACAATATTTAGGTAAAACAAAAAGCGGCAACATTGCCGCTTTTTTCAATAATTATATGAAGCTATAGTTCTAATTGTTTCCTTATATTTTCAAAGGTTTGTATTCCTGCAAGCAAAATTTCCTCATTGAAGCTGAATTTATTGCTGTGAAGAGGATTTACATGCCCCAGCTCCTCATTTCTGCTTCCCAGCATGAAGAATAGTCCCGGTACTTCCTTTTGATAATAGGAGAAGTCTTCAGATATTGTCATAGGCTTTATCACCTCAACATTTTCTGCTCCTGCAGCTGCCTTGAATACTTCAAACAGTCCTTCATCGTTGTTCACTGCGGGATACATATCTCTTATCTCAAGCTCCGCGGTACACCCGTATGCTTCAGGAAGATTTTCCGCAATGCTTATCAGTCTGCTTCTGACTGCTCTATAGGTTTCATCACTAAAGGCTCTCATAGTGCCTTCCAGAACTGCCTCTCCAGCGATTATGTTTCTTCTTTCTCCGCCCTCTATTCTGCCTATTGTCAATACTGCCGGCTCTAATGGGTCTACATTTCTGCTGACTACAGTATTTAACGCCAGTAATGCAGAAGCTGCTGCCACCAAAGCGTCGCTCCCCTTGTGCGGCATTGCACCATGGGCACTCTTTCCTTTTACCACTAGGTCGAACTCGCCGGTCTGAGCCATCATGGCACCGGGTCTGCATGTCAGCTTGCCCTCTTCCACCTCAGGATATATATGCAGTCCGAATATGCTGTCAACCTTATACTTAGAAAGTATTCCTTCCTTAACTATTGGTTCCGCTCCTCCCGGACCTTCCTCAGCAGGCTGGAATATGAAAAGTATGTTGTTCTTTATCTTATCCCTATTTTGCACTGCATACTTAGCAAAGCCAAGAAGAATAGCCGCGTGTCCGTCATGACCGCAGGCGTGCATAAAGCCAGCCTTTGTAGATTTGTATTCAGCACCTGTTTCTTCCTCTACAGACAGCGCGTCGATATCAGCACGATATGCAAGGGTCTTTTTCCCCTCTGTTCCCTTTAAATATGCTATTGCCCCTGTACCTAAGGATCCTCTATGAACCTCCAGACCCAGTCCTGTCAAGTAGTCCACTATGAAATCAGTTGTTTCTATTTCCGAGAGTCCAGGCTCCGGTATTTTGTGCAAGGCTCTTCTTATCCCAGTCACATGCTCTTGCAGAGCCTTGATGTCGTCTTGTATGTTTATCATAAACTCACTCCTTTGTATCTATCGCATTTAATTTATTGAATAGTTTTATATTAATGATTTTATCTTACCTATGATGTTTTTACAATTTAGATATTCAGAAAAAGCTAAAAAACTTAGTGTCCTGCAAAGCTTTACATCTGTGATCTATAATAATTTTTACGATTTTTCGAAGAATTGCAACAAAATGCATTATATAGTAGATTTTTTGATTATAAATCACTATAATTAATATAATTAATAGTGTCAGTTTGAAATATGCAGGGAATTCTAAGCACAGTGCTGTTTACCGGCGATATTTGATGCTTATAACAATGACACTTTTTGCAAGGTATCAAGCACTATTCGAAGACTATTTTGCATTTAATTCAAATATAATATTTATTACTAGAGAAATTAAATGATTTAAAGCTCTCGAAAAGTATTTCCCACTAATTGAATCATGTAAATTGTTTAGTGTGAAATGTACAGAATACTTTGAGAATGCTGAAATATAAATTATTAAAGGAGGCTAACATTATGAAAAAAGTAAACGTTGCAGTAGTAGGAGCGACCGGAATGGTAGGCAGAATGATGCTTAAAATACTGGAAGAAAGGAATTTTCCTATAGATAAATTCTATGTATTTGCATCGAAGAAATCAGCAGGAAGCGAAATTGAATTTAAAGGTATGAAATACCCTGTTGAAGAGCTTACAGAAAACTCATTCGACAGAGATATCGACATAGCGCTTTTCTCTGCAGGCGGAGATACCAGCCTTAAGTTTGCCCCAATAGCTGCATCAAAGGGTGTCGTTGTTATTGACAACAGCAGTGCATGGAGAATGAATAAGGAAGTACCCCTGGTAGTTCCGGAAGTAAATCCTGAGGATGTTAAATGGCATAAAGGCATAATTGCAAATCCAAACTGCTCTACTATCCAAGCAGTTGTTGCACTTAAACCCCTTCATGACAAATATGGCATTAAAAGAATAGTATACTCGACATATCAAGCTGTTTCAGGCTCGGGTGTAAAAGGTGTAAGCGACTTGGAAGAAGGCTTAAAGGGAAATCCCAATAAGTTCTATGCTCATCCGATAGCAAACAACTGCCTGCCTCATATAGATGTATTTATGGAAAACGGCTATACAAAAGAAGAAATAAAAATGATTGATGAGACCAAAAAGATACTTAACGACCAAAGCTTGAAGGTTACAGCTACAACAGTTAGAGTTCCTGTTTTCAACAGCCACTCCGAGTCAGTGAACGTGGAGTTCAAGAATGACTTCAAGCTGAATGAGCTGGTTGACCTGCTGAAAAACAGCCCGGGCATAATCATAGAGGATGATGTGAAGAACAACGTTTATCCTTTAGCAATAAATGCTTCAGGTAAGAACGAGGTATTCCTGGGAAGAATCAGAAGAGATGAGTCTATTGATTACGGCATAAATATGTGGGTAGTTGCAGATAACATCAGAAAAGGCGCTGCTACCAACGCAGTCCAAATAGCAGAATTATTGATAAAGGGATAGACAAGAGAGATTTATATGTTTCACTTAGATAATTTTAGAGATAATAAATATAAAAGGAGGAAAAGTTATGCCATTGTTTAAAGGATCAGGAGTTGCCATTGTTACACCCTTCAACGAAAGCGGTGTAGATTTCGATAAACTGGGAGAACTGCTGGATTGGCATGTGGAGCAGGGAACTGACGCCATAATAATCTGCGGTACTACAGGCGAATCCAGCACAATGTCCGATGATGAGAAGAAGGCTGCATATAAGTACACCGTAGAGAAAATTGCAGGAAGAATACCTGTAATAGCCGGTACAGGCAGTAATGACACCCACCACTCCATCGAGCTGTCAAAGTACGCCGAAAGCATTGGCTGCGATGGGTTGCTGTGTGTTACCCCATACTACAACAAGACCACTCAGAAGGGTCTTATCGCCCACTATACAGCAATAGCAGATGCAGTAAATATCCCAATCATAGTTTACAACGTCCCGGGCAGAACCGGTCTGAACGTTAACGCTGATACGCTGAAAACTCTGTCAAAGCATAAGAATATTGCTGCTGTTAAGGAAGCCAGCGGCAATATCAGCCAGGTTGTTGAGATTGGTACCTTCTGCAGCGAGGATTTCTATATGTATTCAGGCAATGATGACCAGGTAGTTCCTCTGCTCTCAGTTGGAGGAATAGGTGTTATATCAGTTGTTGCCAACATCGCTCCAAAGGAAATGCATGATATGGTTATGAAGTATCTTGAGGGAGATGTAAAGGGCTCCATGGAGCTTCAATTAAAGATAAAGGCGCTGAATGATGCTTTGTTCTGTGAGGTTAACCCCATACCCGTTAAGACAGCAATGAACCTTCTGGGCTATAAGGTAGGAGACCTCAGACTTCCTTTGACAGATATGACAGAAAAGAATCTTAAATATCTGAAAAAGACACTTGTTGATTATGGCTACCAGCTTAGGGGGTAAAACTAGTGATTAAAATACTAATGAGCGGCTGCAACGGGAAAATGGGTCAGGTTATTACCAAGCTTTCAGCTAATTTTGACAATATCCAAATCGCTGCGGGCATTTCAAGGCAGCCCGATAAGTTCAGCAATCCATACCCTGTTTATAAGAGCTTCGAAGAGGTTCAGGAAAAAGTAGATGTAGTAATTGACTTTTCCAATGCTGATTTGATTCCTCAGGTCTTGGATTATTGTATAAAAAATGAGACAGCCTTGGTGGAAGCTACTACAGGGCTGTCTCCTGAGAATAATCAGGCTATAAGAGAAGCAGCGGAGCAGATTCCGGTTTTCATGTCCGCCAATATGTCCCTGGGAGTCAATGTTCTCATTGAGCTTGCCAGGACAGCAGCAGCAAAGCTTGGACTCAGCTTTGACATTGAAATACTTGAGAAGCATCACAATGAGAAAAAAGATGCGCCCAGCGGCACTGCTCTCATGATTGCCGACGAAATCAATGAGCAGCTGGATAATACAATGGACTTCATTTACGACAGGTCTCAAAAGAAGGAAAAAAGAAAAAGAAACGAGATAGGAATTTCTGCTATTAGAGGCGGCACTATACCGGGAGAGCACTCCGTCTTCTTTGCAGGAAAGGATGAAATTTTGGAGATTAAGCACACTGCAATCTCTAGAGATGTCTTTGGTACAGGTGCCATACGCGCAGCAATGTATATAGCTTCAAAGAAAAAAGGTTTATACGATATGAAATCAATGCTAAAGGAGATTATTTAATGAACAACATAGATTTAACTGATGCATACAAAATTGCAGCATATATAAAGCAGGCTAAGAAGTCCACTCCGGTGAAGGCTTACATAGACGGAAACCTGGAGGAAATAGATGCAGGAGATATCAAAAAGTACGGCAGCGGCAGCTTCTGGGTACTAATGGGAGAGAATACTGAGGTTGAAGCATTTATAGAGTCAAATAAGGCAGCTATAAATAAGTTCGACCTTGAATATGACAGAAGAAACTCAGCAATCCCTATGCTGGATACCAGACACATAGAAGCGAGAATCGAACCCGGTGCTGTCATAAGAGACATGGTTGCAATTCACAAGAACGCAGTTATTATGATGGGTGCCGTAATAAACATAGGCGCTGAAATCGGCGAGAACACAATGATAGATATGGGCGCTGTTCTTGGTGCAAGAGCCACTGTAGGCAAAGACTGCCACATAGGCGCCGGCGCTGTATTAGCCGGTGTATTGGAACCGCCTAGTGCTTCTCCTGTAATCATTGAAGATAATGTATTGGTCGGTGCCAATGCGGTTGTACTTGAAGGTGTCAGAGTGGGCAAAGGCTCTGTGGTTGCAGCAGGCTCTGTAGTAACAAGGGATGTAGAGCCTGACACAGTAGTAGCAGGCATACCTGCAAGACCTATTAAGAAGGCTTCTGAAGTGCAGGGAGACAAGAAGAAGCTCCTGGATGACCTTAGGGGATAAAACAAAAAGTCATGTATTACAGTCCTTCTGCAATACATGACTTTCTTTTTCTCGTCTATACCCCTCTGTTTGAGAAGCCCTGCCCCATTACCTCCGCCGTATCGCTTACGGTGATGAATGCCTTTGGGTCAGCTTCCCGTACAATCTGCTTAAGCTTAGCCAACTGGTTCAAGCTTACGATGCAGTAAATTACTCTTTTCTTGTTTCCTGTAAAAGCTCCTTCTCCCTCCAGATAGGTAACCCCTCTGACCAGCTGCCTGATTATCTCATCTGCAACCTTCTTTTCATTGTCAGTAATTATCATAACGGACTTTCTTCTGTCAAAGCCCTGCTGTACCTTGTCCACTACTACAGAGGATACGTACATGGATATTAAGGTATACATAGCCAGGCTAATATCGTTTATGAAGGAAGATACTAAAACAATGAATGTATTTATAATAAGCGAAGTACTTCCAATGTTCATAGAGAAATGCTTCTTCATTATTACTGCTATTATGTCCGTGCCGCCAAGAGATGCTCGGTTTCTGAGCACAATCCCCATACCTGTTCCATTCAGCACTCCTGCATATATGCTGGCAAGCATTACATCCTTCACAATGTCAGCATCTCTAAGGAATGAGAAAAACTCTATCCAGACAGAAAAAGCCACTGTCCCGATGAGGCTTAGAGCTATAAATTCCTTATCTACAAATTTGTAGCCCAGTATAAAAATCGGTACGTTAAATATGAATATTAAAAGACCTGTATTAGCGTTAAACAGGTAATTCAGTATCAAGGAAATACCGCTTATGCCTCCGCTTAACAGCCTGTTTGGCATAATAAACAAATTGAAGGCTGCCGCACTTATGGCACTCCCTGCAACTATCATTATAATCATCACTATGTATTTATATTTACTGTCGTATATTCTATCAATCAGTTTCAACTGAAGTCCCCCCTACTCTATATTTATCTAATTATATTATAATTCCTGTGAGCACACAACTATGCTTTTACAAACAAAAAGCGCATTTGCGAATACCGCTCTGCGCTTCAAAGTTAGTTTTCCTCTTCCTCAAATTCCTTTACATTGTTATCTTTATCTACGATTTCCATCTTTGATATGGAAACCTCATAAGCCGTTCTGGTAACTACCTCATCCTCACTTATTTTCTTTTGGTACTCTCTGCTCTGTATTCTGCCCCAAACTTTTATTCTATCCCCCACATTCAGGTTCTCCGAATATCTTGCATTTCTGCCCCAAGCTATGCTTGGTATGTAATCAGATTTATTATAAGGCCTGTTGACTGCTATGAGCATGTCAGTTATTTCTCTGCCAAAGGGAGTTGTTCTGTATATAGGTCTCTTACAGATAAA
>JAQZBM010000077.1 GCA_029238945.1 Clostridia bacterium | reverse complement strand
GAACTCTGCTGTATGCAGCTCATGGAGAATTGGAACGTCTTAACCTTGATAAGCAGACCTATCACTTCAAGCAGATAATTGCTCAAAAATATGGCGAGCTTTTATATGACGGCTTGTGGTTTACTACCTTAAGAGAGTCCTTGGATGCCTTTGTTGAAACAACTCAACAAACGGTTACCGGCAGCGTAAAACTTAAATTGTATAAAGGCAATGTAATGTGTGCGGGTATTGATACTCCTTATGCTCTATATAATCAGGAGATATCCTCATTCAGCACAGGTGAACTATATGACCAAAAGGACTCTGCAGGCTTTATCAACCTGTACTCTCTACCATCAAAAATTAAGTCCATGATTTATAACAAATAGCAAAGGAGCTGATCTTTATGAAGCTTTGGGGTGGAAGATTTACAACTGCTGAAAGCAAGCTTATGGAAGACTTTAACAGCTCCCTAAGCTTTGACAAAACATTATATAAACAGGATATTGCAGGAAGTCTGGCACATGTAAAAATGCTATTTAAGTGCGGCATTTTAAGCAGCGATGAGGAAACCCTTATTATACAAGGCTTGGAGCAAATCCTGTCAAAGATTGAGGACGGAAGTCTAGCTATAAATGGAAACTACGAGGACATTCACAGCTTCATAGAAGCGAAGCTTACTGATATACTGGGTACCATAGGGAAAAAGCTTCATACTGCCCGCAGCAGAAACGATCAGGTTGCCGTTGACATGAGGCTCTATGCAAAGGAAAAAGCAGTGGATATCATCTTGGAGACTGAAGCTCTAATAAATGTGTTGAAGGAATTGAGTATAAAGAATGATGGAGTTATTATGCCTGGTTATACCCATATGCAAAGAGCACAGGTAATAACTTTGAAGCACCATCTTTCAGCTTACATCAGCATGTTTAAGCGAGACATAAAAAGATTGCGGAATGCTATCGAGATACTTAATGAAAATCCTCTTGGATGCTGTGCATTGGCAGGCACGACCTATGACATTGATAGAGCGTTCACCGCTAAGGAGCTGGGATTCAGCAAGCCTGTAGATAACTTTTTAGATGGAGTAAGTGATCGGGATTATCTGATCGAGCTTCTATCAGCCTTCTCTATAATTATGATGCATCTAAGCAGACTCTCCGAAGAACTGATAATCTGGAGTACCAAGGAATTTGGATTTATACAGATCAGTGATGAGTTTGCTACAGGCAGCAGCATCATGCCACAAAAGAAGAACCCCGACGCCGCCGAGCTAATCAGAGGAAAGACCGGCAGAGTATATGGGGCTCTGGTTTCTCTTCTTACAACCATGAAAGCATTGCCCTTGGCATATAACAAGGATATGCAAGAGGACAAAGAACCTTTCTTTGATGCCGTAAGTACAATCCAGGCTTCCCTAAAGATAATGGCAGAAATGCTGAAGTCTTTAAAAATAAACAGCAGTAAGATGAAAGAAGCCGTAAAAATGGGCTTTCTTAATGCCACAGAAGTAGCAGATTATCTGGTACTTAAGGGTATGCCTTTTAGAGACGCCCACGGTCTTGTCGGAAGCATAGTATTGTATTGCGAGGATAAGAGCAAGGCAATTGAGGACTTGAGTCTAAATGAGTTGAATCAATTCAGCCACTATTTTGATGAGAGCATTTATGAATATATCGAATACCAAAATAGTCTTGATAAGGGTATAAAAAAGGAAATGAAATAGTTCATAAACAAGCCCGTTTGATATCATTATCTCAATACTATCAAACGGGCTTGTTTATTACTATATTGCACCTGCGCAATTACATTTCGTTCATCATTTCTCTTAGTTCCTTTTCAATATCTTCAAGCTTAACATTCTTCTTAATCTTTCTATCTCTTGTCACGAGCTCAAGCTCACCTTTTTCCAGATTACGTTTGCTGACAACAATCCGTAAAGGTATACCTAATAAATCTGCATCTGCAAATTGTGTGCCTGCAGCAACATTGCGGTCATCCATCAGAACATCATAGGTCTTGCCTAGCTTCTCATACAGGTTAAAGCCAACCTGCCTGTTATATTCATTCTCACTGTTCAGCAGGCAGATATGAATTTGCCAAGGAGCTACCGACATAGGCCAAATTGGACCATATTCATCATGTCTTGCTTCTATAATACTTGCCAGCAGTCTTCCCACGCCGATTCCATAACAGCCCATAACAGGATGCTTCTGCTTCCCGTCTATATCTGTAAAGGTCATGTTCATGCCGGCTGTATATTTGGTATCCAGCTGAAAAATGTTGCCTACCTCAATTCCTCTGCTTAGCGTCAATTTACCGCCGCATTTTGTGCATGTGTCTTCCTCATTAACCTTTGCTACATCTGCATAGTTGTCAGGTTTGATATCCCTGTCAATACTTATCCCCTCCAAGTGATAGCCAAGTTTGTTTGCTCCACCTATAAGGTTTTTTTCTCCCTGAAGGGAAATATCGTAAACAATATCAACACCCTCTGCATCAAGTCCATAAGCCCCAATAAACCCAAAGCATAGGTTTACATTCTCATAATCTGTCAGTGGAAATACATTTGCCCGGACCGCATTTCGCAGCTTGGCCTCATTGACCTGCAGGTCCCCCCGTAGAAATACCACAAGAGGTCTTTTGCTGTTCTCTACTGCAAAGACCGCAGCCTTCATCAGTCTGCTTGGAGATACCTTGAAAAAATTCGCAAGTGAATCAATATCTTTTATATCAGGTGTGTACACTTCTTCAATAGCCTGTTCTTCACAAATATTATGAGCAATCTTAGATACGGCAACCTCCATATTGGACTTGTAGCCACAGTCTTTACATAGTACGATAGTATCCTCACCCGAGTCAGTAAGCAGCATGTATTCATGAGATACCTTACCGCCCATCATGCCATTGTCAGAGGCAACAGATACTACCTCTGGAATCCCCACACGCCTGAATATTCTATGATAGGCTTGAAAGGCTCTTTCATAATACTGCTCCAGATCCTCCTGGGATGTGTGAAAGGAATAGGCATCCTTCATAGTAAATTCCCTTACTCTTATAAGCCCGCCCCGAGATCTGCTTTCATCACGGAATTTAGTCTGTATCTGATATATCATAAAAGGATATTTTGAGTAGGATTTCACCTCGCTGCGTGCCAGATGAACTGCTGCCTCCTCATGGGTCATCCCCAGCAGCATATCATGACCTATCCTGTCCTTGAAGCGTATCAGGCGATTGGCAACACTATCCCAGCGCCCTGACTCCTGCCAAAGCTCAGCAGGAAGAACTACAGGAAACAATACCTCTTGACCATCGATGGCATCCATTTCCTCACGTATAATCTGCTCAATCTTCCTTGTAACTTTCTTTGCTGGCAGCAGCATCGAGTATATACCGTTTGACATCTGGCGAATATATCCGCCCCTAAGAAGGTATATATGGCTTGGAGTTATAGCCTCTCCTGGCTTTTCCTTATAACGCTCTCCCAACAATTTACTAACTAACATACTATCAAATCCTTTCTTTTTTAATTCACAATAAAAAATCGCCATACAGTATATCCTGCATAGCGATTATTTTACTACTACACAGGCACAAGCTAAAACAGCACTTGCGCCTGCAATTTTGGCACAAATGCTCTAACTCGGACCCGGGCAGCTATTAAGTTGTGTTTTATTAACGTTTATCATAATAATCACACCTAATTAAATTTTTTACCAGTTTAAACCTAATTATGATAATTGTCAAGAGCTTTTATAAGTTTTGTTATATCACGATAATTTCGAAACAACAGTGCTTGGCTTTATAATTACTAATATATCCTCGCTCCAAATGGTATAAGTCCAAGCTTTGCAAACTTAAAGTGTTGCAGTCCAAACGGGATTCCTACAATTGTAGCGCAGAATATCAACCCTATAATGACATGAACGATAGCAAACTCCCATCCGAAAATGATGAGCCAGATGATATTAAAAACCAATCCTCCTACCCCAAAATTACCGATTTCTATTTTTCTTCCAAAAGGCCACAGCACAAAGGCTGCAATCTTAAAGCACTGAACTCCGAATGGTATGCCGATAACTGTTAAACACAGAATAAGACCTGACAAAAACCATAAAATCGCTGTAATAATACCGCCAAATAGCAGCCATATAATATTACCTATAAACCTCATATCCTACCCCTCATTCATGTTTATTAGTATGTAATTTTAGTATATTCAATGCAGTCACCTATGTAGCTTGCTCAATAGAAATCAAAAGAAGTAACTGCAGCGATATTCGAATACCATCAGTAAATAAGTTCCTGTCACCATAAACTCATTATTTTATTTGTGTTTCATTCATTAAAGTAAAGCCTAATATCAATAACCCGCCGGCAATCTGCGTCATGGTGATTGTCTCACCCAAGATTATAACCGATACCATAATAGCAACAAGGGGGTCGATATAGCTTATAATTGCCGCTTCCTGTCCCTTCAAATCCTTCAGGGAAGAGAAATAGAGACAGTAAATAATTCCAGTATGGATAACGCCGACAATCAAAAGATTGATTATCCCAAGCTTGCCCGCACTGCTTAAATTGATTCCGCTTGTAGCGAAAACATAAGGTGTAAGCACAATTATTGCGGCAAAAAATTGCAGCAGAGTTCTATCTATACCTGTAACATTCTTGATGAACTTATTCAGAATTATAACAATTGCATAAAATACCGCTGCACCAAGTCCCAGGCCGATTCCCTTGAGGTTGTTGAGCCCCATATCGGCACCGTCTACACCTATAATCAATATAAGGCCGATGGTTGACATGATGAAGCATGCAATCTGTTTAATCGTCATCTTTTCCTTAAATAGAATGGGACAGACTATCATAACGACAACCGGCGCAAAGTAGTAGCTTAATGTGGCTATAGAGATTGTAGTATAGTTGTAAGCCTCAAACAGCAGTATCCAATTAAATCCCATTACCGCACCTGACAAGAACAGCAGCGGCAGATCCTTTTTTATTTCAGAGAATCTTATTCTCTTTCTGCTTAAAAGCTGGTATATCATAATTGATACAGCAGCGATAATTGCTCTAAAAAGTGCTATCTCCCCAGATGCCAGGGGAATGTTTTTCACGAAGAGCCCGATAGTCCCGAAAACTGTCATAGAAATAATAATTTTAAGCTTTGCTCCCATTTAATTCTCCTTTTTCATTGGTCCGTTTGATTCGTCGTATTAATCCTTAAAGTCTTACCGCATTTCTTAGTGAATCGTAAGTTGTCCTTGTTTCATTATATACTGCTGTGCTTCTCTACCAGCTCTCCATTTTAGCCTAATGAATTTTAATAATTCGCTAAGCAAGTGTATTTCCCTTCAATTTCTGCCCAACTTATGTGAAACTATCAGCATCACCTATATAAATACAAAGAGACCAACTACTTTGTTGATCTCTCTTGCTCAGCTATTCAGTAACTGCAAAACTGCGGTGCATGATGCCATTACCCCAGTAGCCTATCTTCTATCCACAGCAATTACCTGTATTGGCATTGCCGCAGCATGATTGGCTGCCGGATTTTTCATTCATCAATGCATAAAACCTTTTGAGGTTCTCCGGAAGCTTATAATCCTCTGCCTCTTGTGGATTGTTTTCACTTCCAAATACCCTTTTTAGAATGCCTTCAACAATCAAGGCTTTTGGCGGTACAGTATATTCCACACCGTTATATTCCCACACCCTGCAATCCACGCTATCTCCACAGAGGTCTCCGCAAGACTCACACTTTTTCTCTTTAATATCCATCTGGATATCTGCACCATTTACACGAATTGTTGGAGAGCTGAGGAACCTATGCTTAATTGCAAGCTCTTCACTTGTTACATTGATTTTATTTACCTTTACTTCAAATCCACTTGCCTTTAACACGCTTGATACATCATTTAATGCTTCTTCAAGACTTTTCTCAGTACCTTGACACCAGGTGCATACACTTAGGTCAAGATAAAGAAAATCTATCACTACACTCTTTTTTGACCTTTGTACTGTTGCTGTATTGCCGCAGCAGCAGCTGCTGCCTGAACAGCACTCACTATTGGTATTTTTTGATTTTTCCATTTTGAGTCCTCCTTGCTTTCTTTGTGCTATAAGACGCGCAAAATGAAAAAAGGACGCAAGTTTTTACGTCCTATATCAGCAATATTTACAATCTTTACTTTTATGTTGGAACTCTATGATATTTCCCATGGCATCAAATTCAAGCTGACAACAGCCCGTAAGCATTTTCTTCAGCTTCTGTCTGGCACGTTGGACCCTTGATTTTGCGCCAGAAACTGAAAGTCCTAATTTCTCGCTCAGTTCCTTCTGACTTAGATTATCATACTCTGTTAGAAGGATTGCTTGACGGTAAATTTCCGGCAAACTATCAAGCATGCTTTTCAGGCACACTGCAATCTCTTCATTGAAATTTAAATTTTCATTCCATTCATCAGCCATTTGCTCGCGAAGTTCATCGTATTGTAAGGCTTTTGCATTCTTACGATAATAATCAATAATTGTGTTGCGTGTAATCTGATATATCCAGGCATGAATTTTTTCTGTATCCTTTAGAGTGTCTATTTCTTTATAAATTTTCAGCAATGTTTCCTGCAGGATTTCTTCTGCATCCCGCTTATCCGATACGCGTCTACTTATAAAGCCGTTCAGAGGAGCTCTAAAAGCCTCCAATATATCATTAATACAAGCTTGCATAAACATCACCTTTTTCAGGAAGTCAATTACGGTAAGTTTCTATATCCTTGTAACTGACACCACTAATACATTTTACTTTATCAGCTCATCCAGCCTTTCACCCTTAGCTTCTTCAGGTATCCACTCTATTACAGCAAAATGACCTTCTGAAATCTCATTGACCTTATTTATCCATTGAATCTCGCTGTCGGCTTTTGCCTTAAGTATTGCATTGGTTGTATTTGCAGCATAAAAGCTTGAGTTTATAACCCACCAGTTGCTGTGTATGCCTGCTCTGTCCAAATCAGCCTGCAGTCTCATTGCCTCATATACGGGAGTAGTTTCAGCCAAGGTTACAATTATTACTTCAGTTTCCTCTTCATTTCTTAGTTTAGGAAGCAGCTTTTTTACGGCCTCAGGTATATCTCCTGAAGAGCGTTGAATTTCCCTATGATAGCTTTGAGTTGAATCCAAAAGCAGCAAGGTGTGACCTGTAGGAGCTGTGTCAATCACTACTACCTCAGTCTCTGACTTATCAACTATTTCAGCAAAGGCTCTAAACACTGCAATTTCTTGAGTACATGGAGACCTTAAATCCTCTTCGATATAAGCAATATCATCCTCTGACATTGTCTCTCCAGCCTTGCTTAATACCTCTTCCTTATACTTCTCCAGTTCTGCCTTCTCATCAATGTTGCTAATTGTTATACCATAGCTTTCATCCAGCACATGATTCAGGTGGGCCGCAGGGTCAGTTGTAGTCAGGTGAACCTTTTTACCCTTTTTAGCCAAACCTAAGGCAATGGCAGCGGCGATTGTAGTTTTGCCTACTCCGCCTTTGCCCATCGTGAATATGACCTTCTTGTCACTGCGATATAGTTCTTCAATTACTTTGTTTAGCTTAGGTATCTTTTCAACATGCAGGCTTTCCTTATGGTCTATAACCTTGCCTTGTGTCAGAAAAGCCCTTACATTATCTACCCCTGTTATGTTATAAGGTCTAAGAGGTATCTTAAATATATCTATATCTCTAAACACTTCCGGCATATTCCTTAATGCGCTTTGTTGTTTTTCATAGATTACATCCGACAGGTAATCATCATAGTTTTCCAACATACCGTTTATTATCAACATTTGATTGTTCACGCCTATGTCTTGCAGCTCTAAAGACGCTCTTTCTGCTTCCTTCAAGGGTGATGGCTCAGGGCGTGATACAAGTATAAGCGTAGTTTTTTCCCTGTCAGTCAGATTGTCGACTGCATTTTTATAGATATCCTTCTTGCTTTCCAGCCCTGCCAATTGCCCTAAGCAAGATGCTCCATGAGTACTTTCACTGATAAAGCTGGTCCAGGCAGACGGCAGCTGCAGCATCCTTAAGGTATGACCTGTTGGTGCAGTATCAAATATAATATGGTCATATTCTTCTGCTGACTTCTTATCTGTGATAAAGCTTGAGAATTCATTAAAGGCAGCGATTTCAACAGTGCATGAACCGGAAAGCTGTTCTTCCATGTTTTTTATTACCACATCCGGCAGCTTACCTCTATACGGGCCTATTACACTCTCTCGATATTCAGCTGCCGCTTCAATAGGGTCGAAATTAGCTACAGTAAGGTTCGGAACTTCCTTTATTGCTGCACCCTTATTTGTCAGCTCAGTATTAAAAACATCCTGTAAATTTGATGCAGGGTCAGTACTGATAAGCATTATTTTCTTACCTGAGTCAGCCAGCTTTACCGCTGTAGCGCATGCCGCTGAAGTTTTTCCTACTCCGCCTTTTCCGGTAAAAAACAAATATTTAGTTAGGTTTATATCTGAAACATTATAATCTTTGATCATTCCATGATCCCTCTTTTCTTACTTTCAGCCACAATCGCTGCCGCAACCTTCTGCTTTTATTTTGACGGTTGCTTTCAGAAAGTCTTCAGGCAATCCCAGCAGAGTGCAGAACTCTTCATCAGCAGGATATGCTTTTGTTTTTACTACAACGCCGTCAACCACTGTTACCGGCAGTACTTCTACACCCTCATCATTCAGTAATTTATTTATTTCTTTATTATCAACAAATATCTGAGGGTTATTAGTCAGATTATATCTTTCAACCATTACACCCTTCTTCTTTAGGTTATTCAGCAACGTTGATACTCTCAGCAGCTCCGGATCTACTGACGGACCGCATACTCCCGTTGAACAACACATTGCAGGGTCAAAAATCACCATTCTTTTCATAGAAAAATACTCCTTTATTTACATTGGCATTTTGTTTTGTCTTTACAGATACATTCATCTGTATATGTTATGAGATTCATTAGAAATAGTATTAGCTTATTGCAGTTTGTACTATTAAGCGAATAATAGTTCCATAGCCCTTCTTTTCTGCTTGCTACCAGACCGCAATCTATCAGCACCTTCATGTGATGCGAAAGCGTCGGCTGCGTAAAATCAAAATGCTCCAGAAGCTCACAGGCACACCTTTCTCCACAGGATAATATATCTATTATCTTCAGCCTGCTTGCATCTGAAAGAGCTTTTATGACTTTTGCATTATCATCATAGTTATTTTCCACATTATCACCTCAATATATAGATAAGTATCTATATAATTATTGTATAGCTTCGCCTTACTTGCGTCAATGATAATGTTAAAGCTAAGCATATATATTATAATATATTTACGATTCTCTATATTATAGTATTTTATTTTTGATTAAATGTTCTATATATAATAAAAAAGCTTATATATTATCAGCATTAAATACCGGAAACTGTAACCATTGCCATCCTGAGTGCAATGAAGTGTCTTTTCACAGTTATCCATAGACCCCGCAGACAATTGTAATTTATTCAGCATGTAATATATAGCGCCATAATTCTAAATATCATGCCGATTTTTGGAACATTATGTTTTTTTATGCAGTCTGTAATAGTGCAAACACATTTAAAAAGGAGAGAAATACATTATGAAATCTAAAAAAGCACTTGCAGTATTATTAACAGCTTCCGTTCTATCGCTAAACACTGTATCAGCCTTTGCTGCGGACACAAATAACGTCATTCCCATCAATGACGGGAGTCAAATCACAGAAGTAAATCCAATTAAGGCGGAACTGCCTTCATTGGAGGAATTTAAGTTTGGTTTCTTTACCGGCAAGGTAAAGGAAATTAGAGACCGTGAAGGAGTAGAGGGCTCAAAGTTTGTCCTGGTCGAAAGCTCAGAGGGCACAGAGGCAAATATAATAATTTCAAAGGATACATATGTACTAAGCAATGCTGAAATTGCTGAAGGTGCTGTCATTACAGGCTACTTCAATGCCAATGCGCCTATGATAATGATTTATCCGGCACAATACAACGCTGAAGTGGTTGTTGTTGATAAGGAAAATCAAAATGTTAAGGTTGATATATTTGATGAGAACCTAGTCAGCTCAGATAATTTCTTGAAATTAAATATATCTGATGCAACGGAAATTGTATTGCCGGACGGCACAGCCTATGAAGGTGAGCTTGCAAACAAGAAGCTGGTGGTACTCTATGGCATATCAACAAGAAGTATCCCTGCACAAACAACCCCTGATAAAGTAGTTGTATTATTGGACAAGGAGACTGTTCCGACCGTTCAGATACAAGGGGATGTTTCTGCAATGGATATCGTTGTAAATAACAAGAAAATAGAAGCTCCGGCTGCTTACAGCAGCGAAGAAGGCGTAGTCATGATTCCCCTTCGTGCAGTTGCCGAAGCCCTGGGCTATGAAGTGACCTGGAATGACGAGCAGCGAAGTGTTTACCTTGGCAAAGCCATCTCTTTAACGATAGGCTCAGACAGCTACAATTATATGAAAACCGCTCCTATTGAATTAGAAGCAGCTCCAACTATAGTTGAGGGCAGAACCTTTGTACCCCTAAGCTTTTTCAAGACTGTGCTTCGCATGAACAATGCTTATGTGTTGGAATCACAAAT
>JAQZBM010000076.1 GCA_029238945.1 Clostridia bacterium | reverse complement strand
CTGGGAATCGTCAGCTTTGTCGGAAGCTGCTTTAAAGCTATAATGAAGCCTCTTTTCAATGTACCCGGAGAAGCCTCCTTCACCTTCTTCATGAGTATTGCATCAGGCTACCCCGTGGGTGCCAAAATCACTGCAACCCTGCTTCAAAATAAGGTTTGCAGTAAGGTGGAAGCACAGAGAATGCTTAGCTTATGCAGTACCTCCGGCCCTTTGTTCATCATCGGTGCCGTCGCCACCGGCATACTGAAAAACCCAAAGCTAGGGCTTCTGCTTGCCTTATCCCACTATCTTTCTGCTCTCACTGCCGGACTGTTGATGCGGTTTTACGGCAGAAGCAGAAAAACAAAGGAGATAATTCAAATCAACGAACTGAAAAGAAAATTCAATCCCTTATCCGATATGCTGGAATACAGGAAAAAGGACGGCAGATCCTTAGGAATACTGATGGGTGATGCAGTCAAAAACGGCATAAGCCTCGTGCTTCTGGTGGGCGGCTTTATAATACTTTTCTCTGTAATAACTAGAATATTGAAGCTGTCCGGAGTCCTGGCCTTCCTTTCAAAGCTCGTATGCGCATCACTTTACTTTCTGCACTTGAACCCTGACTCAGTATCCAGTGTAATAGTGGGCATGCTGGAGGTAACCAATGGCATAAACCACTGTGCCGCTGTCGAGATGCCTGTTATTTCTAAGCTTATGATGGTAAGCTTCATGATAGGCTTTGGCGGACTCTCTATAAATGCACAGGTGCTGAGCGTTATAGCCGGCTCCAACCTTAGATTTGGATTATATATGCTTGTTAAACTGTTCCAAGGTGCTGCCGCAGCCGTATTTACATACCTTCTGTTCGGCATAACAGGTGCAACTCAGGTCTTCAACGTATACGATTCACTGAACGTCAGCTACTATGTGAGATACCTGAACAGCGGCATGCTAAGCAGACTGTGGGATTCATCCCTGAACCTGCTGGTTGTACTGGCGGCAATGCTCATCTTCATTCTGACAGTATACAAAAAAAGAGCTAAGGCGCAGCCTTAGCTCTGTATAAATCTTTTCACTCTTTCGTTATCTGAACCTTCGAAGAACTCATCTTTTGTCCCTGAATGGACTATTTGTCCGCCTTCCATAAATATTATTCTGTCTGCAATTCTTTTTGCAAAGCCCATGTCATGGGTAATTACTAATATTGACATGCCTTGGCCAGCCAGCTTTTCTATTATAGCCGCTATACCCTCTGTAAGCTCAGGGTCTAGGGCTGAGGTAGGCTCATCAAAGCACATGATGCTTGGTCTTAAGGCGCAGGCTCTCGCTATTGCAGCCCTTTGCCTTTGTCCTCCCGACATTTGATGAGGATAAGCCTCTGCCTTTTCTGTCAGCTCAAGCATCTGCAGCAGCTTGCCAGCTTCAGCTATAGCTTCCTCCTTTGAGACTCCGTATACATTTACAGGAGATTCGATTATGTTCTCCAATACTGTTTTATGAGGAAACAGATTAAAGTTTTGAAACACCATGCCTAGCTTTTTCCTTATATCCTTCATTTCCTTCTTATCTGCATAAATCATTTTGCCTTTTTCTTCTCTGTACAGATATTTGTCATCAACCTTTATGCTTCCGCCATCAGAGGTCTCCAGTGCATTTATACATCTAAGCAGAGTGGTTTTTCCTGCCCCCGAGGGTCCCACCACCGCCATCACTTCACCGCTGTCTAAGCCAAAACTGATGTCTGAAAGCACTATATTACCCTGAAAGCTTTTCTTGATATTTTTCACTTCTAAAACCAAAGTACAATCCCCCTATTCAAAATAAGCATACTTTTTTTCATAACGCTTAAAGCCTTCAGTCATCAGGGCAGTTAAGATAAGGTAGAAGCCTGCAGCTACTGCTAAAGGCACCAGTGACGCATCCCTGTTTGAAGCTATCTTGCCTGCTCTCAAAAGCTCTCCCAGTCCAACAATATATACCAAGGATGTATCCTTAACCAGAGAGATTACCTCGTTTGTTATTGGCGGTATAACCCTTTTTATCACTTGCGGCAGAATTATTCTTATGAAGGCTTTTGTCGGTCCGAAGCCTAACACCTTAGCAGCCTCATATTGTCCCTTCTCTATAGACTGTATGCCGGCTCTGAAAATCTCTCCCATATACGCTCCGTAATTTAAGACAAAGGCTAGAAGTGCAGAATCAAATCTGTCAAAGGTGATGCCGACTACCGGCAATCCAAAGAATATAAAAACTAACTGCAGCATCAAGGGTGTGCCCCTCATAACCCAAATATACAGCTGAAATATGCTGCTTATCAGTTTATTTCCCGAAAGCCTGCCTAGGGCTATAAGTATTCCAAAGGGCAGAGACAGCGCCAGTGTCAGTATGAAGACCGATATGGTCATTTTCAAGCCTTCCAGCATTGAAGGCAAAAGATTTAATATATAGCTAAGCATTTATTTATCCCTCTACTTTATTATGTTTTCTCCGAACCATTTTTCTGAAATAGCTGCACTGGAACCGTCTGCTTTCATTTCGTCCAATGTCTTGTTCACCTTCTCCAACAGCTCTGTATCTTCTTTTCTTATACCAATACCGTATTCATCTGCTCCGAAATCCTCATCCAGTATCTTGTACTTTTCTTGTCCTCTTTCAGTAATATAGTATCTAATCATTATTTCATCTGCTACTACAGCATCTGTTCTGCCTGCTTCCATATCCATCAAAGCTTCGTTGTTTGTAGCGAAGAGCACTGGCTCTCCTCCCTCAAAGGAAGCTGCCAGCCCAGGCTCTGTATTTATAGCATCAAGAGAGCTGGAAGCGCTTTGTGTGGCTACAGTCTTACCTGCTAAATCCGCCTTTGCATTTATAGCTGAGTCTGCAAGGGTTACAATAACCTGCCTGCTAGCTATATAAGGCTCAGAAAAAGCAACTTTTTCTTTTCTCTCAGCTGTAATTGTATAGCCATTCCATATCATATCGATGTTTCCTGAGTTTAGTTCGCTTTCTTTCATAGACCAGTCAATAGGCTGGAACTTTACTTCCAGTCCGGTTCTCTTAAATACTTCCTTTGCCAAGTCAACGTCAAAGCCTACAATTTCACCTTTTGCATCTCTAAAACCCATAGGAACGAAGGTATCATCAAGGCCTACAACTACATAGCCTTGCTCTTGCAGCTTTGCGAAGCCTGTTGACTTTGTATTTGCTGCTGCAGGCTCTTTTGCTGAGCAGCCTGTAAATGCTGCTAATATAGTTATAATCATAGTAAATGTAATCAAAATGCGGTTGATTTTCTTATTCATTTTTTATTCCCCTTTTCATTTCATAAATTTCTGATTGCCGTAAAGGCAGCTTGTTGCAACATAAACTGTCCTTGCAGCGATTAATATATTAAATTTACAGCGCCGTAAAATTTAACTCCTGTTAAGCTGGTACAAAACAAAAACTCCCGTCTTCTAGCTAACGCTAGAGGACGGGAGTAATACTCACGTGGTTCCACCTCTTTTTATCGATACCTCACGATATCAACCTCTTCGAGTACGGCAATAAAGCTTATACTCTAGCACTATAACGGGTGCAGGGATTCCGAGAGCAGTCTACAACCTTTCGGCTTCGGTGCCTGGCTCAGAGATGTGTTCAATGCAAATCCTATTATTCCCTTCCACCAAACGGGAACTCTCTGTGAATGAATGTACATTTACTATTTCTCGTCAACGCCTTATGTAATTTGTTTTTTCTAGTTTACAATAAACCAAATATTTTGTCAACCAATATTTTTAACTTTTTTTATTTTTTAGTTCATCTCTGTTGGCCTTAATTGTCAAAGCCATGCTGCCTAAGTACTTCTCCATATCCGCCAATATATCATCTGCGTAAGCTCTTGAGCCAAGTCTTATTTTCTTAGCATCCTGCTGTGCAGCATGTACAATTTCTTTTGCTTGCTCATTGGCTCTCTTAACAATTTCGCTTTCCTCTATAAGGCTCATAAGCCGCTTGTCGGCTTCTTGTCTCATTATTTCAGCTTCTTTTTCGGCTTCTGCAAGAATTCTTTGTCGTTCTTCCTTAGTGCGTGTAAGCTTGTCCTCACACTCGCTGCGAACACCTTCCGCTTCTTTCTTAGCTTCCAGAAGTATCTTTTGTCTTTCTTCCTTAATCCACTGAGCCTGCTTAACCTCATCAGGTATCTTAATCCTGATATCTTTAATTATTTCTAAAATTTCTTCCTTACTAACTATTACCTTTGAGGACAATGGTATTGTATTAGCCTTGTCCAATATGTCTTCTAATGCATCAAGAAGCAGCATAACTTCCATAAACTAACCCCCTATATTAAATCTTTTAATCAATTCTTCTTCTGCCTGTGCAGGTACCAGGCCGCTTATATCGCCGCCCAGCTTGATTACCTCTTTTATTAAGCTTGAGCTGATAAATGAGTATTTGTTGCTGGTCATCAGGAATATTGTTTCTATTTCCGGCGCAAGCTTGCTGTTCATCAATGCCATCTGCATCTCATACTCGAAGTCTGAAACAGCCCTTAAGCCCTTAACTATAAAATTAGCTTCCTTGAGCTTTAAAAAATCTATCAGCAGACCTGAAAAACTGTCTACCTCCACATTTTCATATTGCGCACAAGTTGATTTCAAAAGCTCCACTCTCTCTTCAATGGTGAAAAGTGAGTTCTTGCTTGAATTTCTAAGTACCGCTACTATAACCTTATCAAACATCTTTGATGACCTGGCTATTATGTCCAGATGCCCGTTTGTAACCGGATCAAAGCTTCCGGGGCAAACTGCAATTTTCAATCTTATTCCTCCTTAGTATCAGGCATATGCTAAAACTGCTATATTTCTAAAGCATAAAAAGTAAGCATCGTTTTGCCATATTTCTTTTGTCTTGTCATAGTTAGTCTTCCTGATTTCTCCGGCATTTCATCGGTCAAATCATGCTCTATTATTATAATACCCTTAGGAGAAAGCAAATCCTTGTCTGAGATTTCAAGCAAGGCATTTTTCTCATAGCCCTTCAGGTATGGAGGATCCATGAAAATTATGTCAAACTTCCTATTGTCAGCTGCAAATTTGCTAATCGCATTTATATAATCGGTATTATATATCTCTACTTTATCTGAAATCTTGAATTTTTCAAGATTTCCTTTTAAAACCTGTATACTTTTTGCATTTGTATCTACAAAAACTACTTCTGCCACTCCTCTGCTGTATGCTTCAATACCTATCCCGCCTGTACCTGCAAACAAGTCCAGAAAGCTTTTGTCAAATACTTTGGCTCCCAGCATGTTAAACAGAGATTCCTTTACTCTGTCCGAGGTAGGTCTGATTTCCAACCCCTCAAGCTTCTCCAGCTTTCTTCCTTTTAACTCTCCTGAAATAACACGCAAGAGATTCCCTCCTTGTCTAAACATTAATTACATTTTAACATATATACTAGTGTTTGGAAAACATTTAAATATTTAAATTGTAGAAAAATATACAATTTAAATATTATATGTCGAGGCTGAACTTATATATATAAATTGCACTAATGCTGCTACATATCAAAAGCCAGTGCTTTGTGCAATTTATGAGCAGAGGAAAACGTTTCGCGCTATTTGAAGCATGTAGATTGTTTAGCGAGAAACATATATATTAATAATTATCATTTTTAATATTGTTTATTCCTGAATAAAAAAAACAATAATGCGCAATATAATTGTAGGGAAATTAGTTATTAAAATTGAAATTAAATTTTCAATTTAGAGCAGAATGTTTCTTCTGCAAAACTATAATCCCCATAGAGCTCTTCCTTCAATTTCTCCTCTCCCGATACTGGTGATATAATCACCAGTATTTTTTATGCCGCGAACACAAGTAAAAGGCACTGCAGCTGCAGTGCCTTTCTAGGGGGTTATTATCTTCTGAATGTTGTAGTTGTTCCAGCCATGCTTCTTTCAGCTTGTTCAATCATTCTTTTTACCATTTCTCCACCAACGCTGCCGCATTCTCTAGCTGTTCTGTCTCCGCTATAACCTGTAAAATCTAGTCCAAACTCTTGTGCAACTTGATCTCTGAAGGTTCTTAAAGCATTTTTTGCTTCAGGAATCAGAGTTTGATTATTGTTATTATTTCTTGCCATTATGTAACACCTCCATTTGTTTTTCTAGTATTAATTTGTCTTTTTTGAAAGATTTTAAACCATGTAATTTATAGCCAAAAATACAAAATAACACAGTAATAGTAAGCCTTGTATTCAAACTGCCGTATTAAGAACCCCACCCATCAAAAAGCAGCTAAAGCTGCTGATGGGTCCCGGGAACCTTGTTGTATTCACAATAAAAGAGCTTGGAAAACCGAATTTCCAAGCTCCTAATTTTTTAGTTCAATGCTATTTCCTCTAAAATTCTTTTAAATCTTAAATCAAGCTCTTTCTTCATTTTCTGATACTCCGGCTCATCCAATTTGCCGGAGTCATACAGATACTCCACGGCATCTCTTGATTCTTTTAGTATAGCAGTATCATTCAAGATATCTGCAATCTTAAGCTCGGGAAGTCCGTGCTGTCTTTGTCCCAGCAGTTCCCCGGCACCACGAAGTTCAAGATCCTTCTCAGCAATTTCAAAGCCGTTCTCTGATTTTGTCATGTATCTGAGTCTTTCTACTGCTACCTTGCTATCTGAGTCAGAAATTAGGATACAATAGGATTGATGCTCTCCTCTGCCTACTCTGCCTCTAAGCTGATGCAGCTGCGCCAGCCCGAAACGGTCAGCGTTCTCTATTGCCATGATGGTTGAGTTGGGGATATTTACGCCTACTTCTATTACTGTTGTTGAAACAAGAATGTGGATATTGCCCTTACGCATTTCCTCCATAATTTGATTTTTCTCATCTGCCTTCATCTTGCCATGCAGCAAGCCCACCTTGTACTCAAGGAAATGCTTCTGCAGCTCTTCCCTATATTCAGTAGCGGATTTCAGCTCCAGCTTTTCAGATTCTTCAACCAAGGGACAAACGAAGTATGCCTGTCTACCCTGCTCCAGATGCTGCTTTACAAAGCCGTAGAACCTTTCCTTCTTCTTGGTGTCGATAAAATAGGTTTCGATTTTCTTTCTTCCCGGCGGCAGCTCGTCTATGATTGAAACATCCAAGTCCCCATAAAGAATCAAAGTTAAGGTTCTGGGTATAGGAGTAGCTGTCATGACAAGTATGTCAGGGTTGTCCCCCTTGTCGGACAGTACCGTACGCTGTCTTACTCCAAACCTGTGCTGCTCGTCTGTAATTACCAACCCCGCTTTGGCAAGCTCAACCTTATCCTGGATAAGAGCATGAGTCCCAATTACTATATCGGTCTCATGATTTCTGAGCTTATCCAGTACTGCATTTTTCTCCTTCGCAGTCATGCTGCCCTTCAGGAGCTCTATTCTTATACCGGTACCCGCAAGCAGCTGTTGAAATGTCAGATAGTGCTGCTCTGCCAATATCTCTGTCGGAACCATCATCATGCTTTGATATCCGTTTCTTGCACATTTGTACATGGCCAGCAGCGCAACCACAGTCTTACCTGAGCCTACATCCCCCTGAACCAGTCTGTTCATGGGCTTTGTGCTTTCCATATCCCTGAAAATTTCATCCAGTACCTTTGACTGAGCATTGGTTAGCTTAAAAGGCAGCTTATCTTTAAACTCCCTCTCATCATATACTTTAAACGCAATGCCGTTTTTCTCAGCATTGTTCATTCTCTTTATATGTATCAACCCTGACTGCAGTATGAAAAGCTCCTCAAATTTGAACCTTTTGATTGCAAGCTTAAGGTTAAACATAGACTCGGGATAGTGTATATTATTTACACAGAAGTTGATTTCAGAAAGCTGATACCTTTTCCTGAAGTCCTCAGGGAAGATATCGCTCAGCTTTCCTTCTGTAAGCTCTAAGGCTGCATGTACAGCTTTCCGCATATCCTTCTGTCCGAGTCCCTCAGTTAAAGGGTATTCAGGTACGATTCTTAAAAGGTTTATGCTCTCTGCACCGGAAGCCTTCTCATACTCCGGTGCTTCCATAACCTTATCGCGGCCTATCACCTTTACCTTGCCGTATAGAAACAGTTCGTCATCCTGCTTTATGCTGTTTTTTATAAATCTGTTGTTGAACCACACTACATTCAGCTTTCCGGTGTCGTCGCTTACAACAGTCTTGACCATCAGCAAGCCATTCCTGCTCCTGATCTCCTGGGGCTTATTCATAACCCTTACCCTAACTGTGTATTGATTTTCAGGTACCAGCTCCGCTATATCTGTAACTATGCTTTTATCCTTATATGTCCTGGGATAGTAGTAAAACAGGTCTTCTACATTTCTTATCCCAAGCTTGGAGAAAAGCTTCGCTTTTGCCGGTCCTATGCCCTTTAAGCTCTGTATCGGTATTACTGAAATACTCATTTGCATCCCCTCAACTTACTCCTCAGTTAAAAAAATGCGTATACTCTTAAGAGCTACGCATTTTAAGTCTTTTTGTTTATTCTACGGAAATAATGTAATAGTATAAAGGCTGTCCTCCGAAGTGCATGTCAACCTCACACTCAGGATAGTTCTCTTGAACAAAGGCCGCTAACTTTTCTGCATCCTCTTCACTGGTTTCCTTACCATAGTATATGGATACGAGAGATGCATCCTCATCCACCATCTGTTCCAATAGCTCCTTACACACTTCCGGAACTGTTTCTGCTACGCTCTTTATTTTGCCTTCAACAAGGCCTAATATGTTGCCTTCCTCAATGTTGATATCATCATAAGTTGAATTTCTGACAGCATATGTTATAAGTCCTGTCTTTACGCTTGCTATAGCTTTATCCAGCTTCTTTGTGTTGACATCCGGTTCCTTATCAAAATCCAGCGACATCAAGGCTGCTATACCTTGCGGAATCGTCTTTGTAGGCGCCACAATTACGTTTTTGTCTGATAAAGACTTGGCTTGATTTGCCGCTAATATTATATTGCTGTTATTTGGGAGAATGATTATATTCTCCGCCTTTATCTTATTTATACTCTTTACTATATCCTCAGTGCTTGGGTTCATAGTTTGTCCGCCTTCTATTATCTCATCGGCGCCTATGTCTCTCAATATATTTGCTATTCCATCGCCCATAGCTACTGCAACAACTCCGTATTTCTTCGGCTCAGCAGCGGCTTCTGCCTGAGGTACCGGTTCATCCACCAGAAGCTGTCTGTGCTGTTCTCTCATGTTGTCAATCTTTATCTTAGAAAGCTCGCCATGCTCCAAGGACATTTCCAATACCTGTCCGGGGTTATTTGTGTGTATGTGAACCTTTACGATGCCTTCGCCGCCTACAACTACCAAGGAATCTCCAATCTTGCTCAGGGCTTCCTTATAGCTGTCCAGGTCTATGCTTTTGGTCTTAACGAAGAACTCTGTACAATAGCCGAAGGTAATATCTTCTGTGCTGAAAAATTCTTGTGCAGCAGGCTGTTCCTCTTCTTCCTGAGCACTGCGTTCATGCAGTTCAAGTACTGAATTTGTTTTGAGCGCATGAAGCATTCCATCCAATATGCATATAAGACCCTTACCGCCTGCATCTACAACACCTGCATTTTTCAAAACAGGCAGCAGCTCGGGAGTCTTGTCCAAAACTTCATTAGCTTTATTTATCAATACCTCAAGAAAATCAACTAAGTCGCTGTGTTTTTCTTTTTCCTTGACAGCAAATTCTGCTGTTTCTCTTATAACCGTAAGTATAGTACCCTCTGTAGGCTTCATTATAGCCTTGTAAGCAGTGTTTGAACCTTCTATGAAAGCATCTGCCAAAGCAGCTGAATTAAATTCACTGTGCTTCTTTGCGCCCTTTGCAAAGCCTCTGAATATCTGAGAAAGAATTACTCCGGAGTTACCTCTGGCACCCATCAAGGTTCCGCTGGCTGCTGCTTCGAACACTCCTTGTACCTGAACCTTCTGAAGGCTGTTGATTTCCTTAACTGCAGAAACCATAGTGAGTGACATGTTTGTTCCCGTATCACCGTCCGGTACAGGGAAAATATTCAATGAGTTAACCATGTGCTTGTTATTTTCTAAGTTATTAGCCCCGGATATTATCATATTCTTTATTGTTGTTCCGTCTATTTTATATATATGCAAAATGTAAACCTCCTTAGGTGGGTTAAACCCTAACACCCTGTATATTCAAATTCACTTTTTGTACCTTCAATCCTGTTATGCTTTCCAGGGTATATTTTACCTTACTGATAATATTGTCTGCAACTGTGGATATTTTGGTACCGAATTTAACTATAACAAAAAGGTCCACAATTATCTCTTCACCTTCAGTTGTTATTTTAACACCCTTGCTTAGGCTATCTCTTTTCAGAAGCTCAACTAAACCGTCCTTGGCGTTCTTCGAAGCCATTCCTACCAGGCCATAACACTCGATTGTGGCTAGTCCGGCTATATTCGCTAACACATCGTCGGATATATAAATTTGTCCATATTTACTACTTAATTTTCCCGGCATATTATCTCTCCTCCTATTGGATATATTGATGTTTCGCAAAACTGACAATCATATACAATAATATATTATAAATATATTACCTTTGACAAGAATTATTATCTTATTCCGCTGTTCATATATGCTTATTATATAATATTATATAACATATTACTTATTATTTCCAACATAATCTATTTA
>JAQZBM010000075.1 GCA_029238945.1 Clostridia bacterium | reverse complement strand
GCAGAAAATATGATGGAGAGAATATATCCTGTTTAAAATTGTGCTTAGCCGGAAACTTTGAACCCTTTATCTCCTCAGCCAGCTCCACCGGATTTCTGCCCTTCAGCCTATGCTCCATGTCCTCTGCCGCTTCTGAATATCTCTCGTGAAGCTCTGTCAGCTTATCTTCAAAGCCTGCTTCATATATTTCAGTTAGTAGATCTACAACTATATCCTTATAGTTCTCTACATTGGCTGCCATATATGCCGCGAAGTCTTCTGACCCATTCAAAACCCAAGGAATCTGGTCCCTGATAGAATCAAGCACAGCATTATCCTTTTTTGCTGCCAACAGCTGATCCTTGCTTATTTTTTTATCAAGCATTATATGAAGAAATTCCAGGCTGTCATACTGCCGCAGTCTATCAATGAAATCATTTATATCCTCATCAGCCTTCTCCAGCACGATAAAATCAAAAAGCTCCAATCCCGGGAAATTCAGCTTTGACAGATGCTCTATAAGCTCCCTGCTTTTGGGACTAAGACTTCCTACCACGTGCTTAAACCATAGGGGGTCAAAGTCATGGTGTCTTTTGTCACAAAGCATGTGCATTGCAGCAAGCAGTTCAGTTACCCTAGAAAACTGTACTGAAACATTATATTCAATTTGTTTGATATCTATATCCAGTGGCATTAAAATCACCTCTTTGCTGCAAAACTACTATCATAATAATTTTAACAGAAAACAATGTTTTGTAAATAAAATAAATGCCTTAGTGTTTCTTTTATAAAGTTCCGCCTATTATTTTTCATTAAATTACAATTTATTACAGGTGTTTCCGATTTTATGTCGAAGTTATTTTATGGCTTTTCTATGAATATATTATAGAGAATTTATAATCCCATTAATTTAGAGTTGAAAGGGTGGTATTAATGAATGATTTAACGGCCTTGATTCTTGTCGGAGGCATTGCCTCTATATTGTTTTTCATAATTGGTATAGGGCTGTATCTGCTCCTTGCCTTTGGCCTTTACGGCTTAGCCAAAACTGAAGAGACCGGAAACGAATGGTTTGCTTTTGTTCCGATTCTTCAGCTATACATTATCGGCAAGATACTTAAAGAAGTCAAAATCAGCACCTATACCGTTCCAAGTCTGGAGCTGGTGCTGCCTATCGCACCTGTAGCGGTAACGATTGTAACTAACATACTGGATGTCATACCGGTTTTGGGTCCATTGCTCAGCCTGATACTGAACATAGCTTTAACGATTTTCAGTATTATAGTTTTGTATAACTTCTTTAAGAGATATAAAGGCGAGCAAGCTCTGGTCATGACAGTATTAAGCGTAATACTGTTCTTCATGGGACCTATTTATATTTACAACTTAAGAAATTCAAGACCTTTATAAGCTCCATAACTACAACAAAAGGACTTCGTAAGAAGTCCTTTTTCATTCTATCCCTATTTGATATACTACATGGTCCCCATAATCAGCAACATATGCACTTTTCTCATCAAAGCCGCTTCTGCCCAATACAATTCCTGTAGCGTAGTGCATTTCCCCATCACATAGATATTCAACGCTGCCCATGCTGTCTGCTCTGATAAGCGAACCGCTTCTAAAAAGTGTTATATAGAGTCTGCCTTGCTTATCCATCTCCAGATGGTCAGGTTCCTTTATGTCGTTTAGTATTATTTCAGGTTCTCCCGGAGAACCGTCAGGATTTATGGGATATTTCAGTATTTCTCCTTTTTTCATCCTTGCTATATACAGGTTCTCATACCTATTGTCAAAGGTTATACCCGTAATATGCCATCCTGAACCCAGCTTATCTCTGCTTTCGTCGCTGTCAATATAAATGCTTTTCTTTAAATCAGGCGTAATCCTATAAACCCTGTTCTCATAGGAATCTGTCAAATAAATATTCCCCTGCAAATCCAAGCGTAAATCGTCTGCACAGCTAAATCCTCCTGCAAGCTCTGTAACCTCTCCCCTTGGACTGATTTTGAACACTTTATCCTTCCCTGCAGCATATATATTGTTCTCTTTATCAACTGTCAAGCAAAGCAATTCTGCACATTCAAGCTTTACAAAATCCTCTGCTGCGCCTTCCTTTGTAACCCTTGAAATGGTATTGGCGCTGCGGTTGCCCACATACATGTTACCGGCATAGTCAATTGTTATTCCATCTGAACCCTCGAAGCCCGTTGCAAAAACCTTTGCCCCGGCCGCTTCTGCCTCAGCAGGCAAGCTCTCTGTCTCCTGTGCCTTGCTTGCGTGGCCGCTGCAGCCGGAAATCAATAGCAGCACAAGCATGGTAAATACTATAATTATAGATTTATAGTATTGTCTCATATCAAATCTCTCCTTTTGAGCTCTTATAAGGCTTCCTTATGTTTATCAGATTATATAAGGCACTTGCTGCACTGGCAAACACCAGAACATACCATAATGTCATAAGCGTATCATTGATATTCTTTATCCTGGTCAAGTCCTTCAGTACTTTTAAGCTGGCCGCATCATCATACATAGGAAAATTATAATATTTGGCGGGCATACGGCTGGTGCTTCCCGGAGTAATTACCTTCACCCATTCTATCCCTGTCCACCTGTCAACATATCTTTGCAGCTCCGCTTTATTCTCCAACTGCTCATATCTGAAAATAAGAGCACAAACCAAAATTACTAACACCATAACAGATATTGCAACTAATAGCTTCTTATTCACTTCTTATTCACCTCCTACCATCAGCTTTGTCTATTTTAGTATTTCCCTGCTGGTTCTTTACAGATTGGTTATTGCGCTGCTCCTCATTGCTTTATCTCCATACCTGATACTATAATTTTACATATATTGTAAGTGTTATATAAGGGTAAATATTATTAGAATAATTTAATATTGACTCTGTTGGTGCTATAATCAACTATATAAGCTTTAAGGAGGTTGTTGCAATGTCAAAACCCTATATAGAGATTGTTAAGTCTGCCAAATACAGACTGACTGGAAATGGCAGCAGAAATATAGGAATGCTGATGGAGTCTTTTGAGGGCATAGATCCTTCCACTGATTCAGATGCATATGGAAACGGCGCTGTTATCAATGATTTCGAGTCAGAGTTGGCTGAGCTTCTAGGCAAGGAAAAGGCAGTATTTTTCCCCAGCGGCACAATGGCGCAGCAAATCGCCATGCGTATGTGGAGCGATAAAAAGGGACTTAGGAAAGTGGCATACCATCCGCTTTGCCATTTAGAAATACATGAGCAGGACGGCATGAAGGTGCTCCACCATCTAGAGTCAATTTTATTGGGCTCAAAGGATAGACTTTTTACCATAGAAGACTTGAAATCAATTAATGAGCCTATTGCTGCCCTTCTGATAGAACTTCCTCAAAGAGAGATAGGCGGACAGCTGCCTTCATATGATGCGTTGGTTGAAATATCCTATTATTGCAGGGATAAAGGAATAAAGCTTCACTTAGACGGTGCAAGACTATTTGAGGCATTACCTTACTACGGCAAATCTGCAAAGGAAATCTGCAGCTTGTTTGACAGTGTCTATGTCTCTTTCTACAAGGGTTTGGGCGGCATTGCCGGTGCTGTGCTTGCAGGAGGCACAGACTTCATTGAAGAGGCAAAGCTATGGAAAAGAAGGCATGGAGGCGATTTGATAAGTCTTTATCCCTATATCATAAGTGCGAAATATAATTTGGACAAACGTATGGGCAAGATGAAGCAGTATTGGATGCATGCCAAGACTATAGCTGAGAGGCTGAATAAGATGAAGGGTGTTAAAACCGTTCCAGATGTACCGGTCTGCAATATGTTCCATGCATATTTTGATATGTCTAAAGAAACAGCAGAAAATATCTCTACAAGTGTTATAGAGAAATATAATATTGCTATTGTGACAAACATTAGTGCTATAGATGCAGATACATGCAAATCCGAGCTTTCCTTTGGAGACAGCTGCAGCCTGATACCGGAAGAGTCTTTGAAGGAAGCACTAGACCAATTGGAACTGGAGTTTTCGAGGTTATAAGTTAAATTTGCTGTAACATAAATAAGAACCCCACCGTCAGCAATTTTACATTGCGTTGATGGGTGGGGCTCTTTTTATAGAACTTTTCCTTGTATAGCTCTAAACGTTTATCGTTTTTCGATATATTTATATTGAATCTCAATATTGTATTTGCTATAATACCCTTGAAAAGAGGTCCCTTGAAAAGTATTAGGAGGTTTTTAAATGAATTATAATAAATTTCTATACCATTTCACAAAGTCGCTCCTAGAGTTTATGCTCTTTGGAGGCATCATAGTCTCTGCCTTGGTACCTATAATGATATATAAGGCAGTCCCATACCTTCCTTATCTGAAGGGTATTGAGCTGAAGCTTACAGCTGTGTTGATGGTTTCAGGCATAATGGCTGTATACATATTATGGGGGCTTAGACGGATTTTTAAATCCCTTGTCAATTCAAACCCCTTTAATACGGATAATGTGACTATACTGCGAAGAATTGGAACCGCCGGCTTCATAATTGCCGCAGCCTTCCTGGCTAAGTGCTTCTTCTGGTTCACCTTAGCCACAGTTATTATTGTAATAATCTTTGCCATTGCCGGCCTGTTCTGTCTGGTGCTGGCAGATGTATTCCATCAGGCTGTACTTTACAAAGAAGAAAATGATTTAACCATATAGGAGGTGGGAGAAGTGTCAATCGTAGTTAATCTGGATGTCATGATGGCAAAGCGGAAGATCGGTCTCATGGAGCTTGCCGAGCTTATTGACATTACACCGGCCAATTTATCCATTCTTAAGAACAGTAAAGCCAAGGCCATTCGCTTCTCTACCTTGGAAGAGATTTGCCGTGCTCTGGACTGCCAGCCCGGCGATATCCTAGAGTTTGTAGAGGATGAGAAAAGTTGAAAATAAGTCGAAAAACATACCCTTTATGATATAATCTACTTGGGTGATTTATATGCAAATACTAAAAAATGACTGGCAGGGCTTAATAGAAGGCGAGTTCAATAAAGACTACTATCTTGAGCTTCGAAGCTTCTTAGCCAATGAATACAGGACAAAAACAATATATCCTGATATGTATGATATTTTTAATGCCTTACACTATACACAGTACAAGGATGTAAAGGTTGTTATACTGGGTCAGGACCCCTATCACGGCCCCGGCCAGGCACATGGACTGAGCTTTTCCGTAAAGCCCGGCGTGCCTGCTCCGCCTTCCCTTGTGAATATTTATAAGGAGCTTAAAAGCGACTTGGGCTGCTGCATCCCGAACAACGGCTACCTGAAGAAGTGGTCAGACCAAGGCGTCATGCTTCTCAATACCGTACTGACAGTTCGGGCAGGACAGGCTGATTCACACAAAGGAAAGGGCTGGGAGCACTTTACTGATAGAATAATAAGCCTTCTGAACGATAGAGAAGAGCCTGTTGTTTTCATCTTATGGGGGAGAAATGCTCAATCAAAGCTAAGCATTATTGACAGCTCCAGACACTATATAATAAAGTCTGTCCACCCGAGTCCGCTGTCAGCTTACGGCGGTTTTTTCGGGAGCAAGCCTTTTTCTAAAACTAATGAATTTCTTGTCTCCATTGGCAAGGAGCCTATCGATTGGCAAATTGAAAACATATAGAAATGGAAGGGGCTGTTGCACAACATTTATTATGTCATTCCGAAGGCAGTGAGGAATCTGACGGATCTGCACACTGAATGACAGTTTAAATGCATTTTGCAACAGCCCCATTTTTTATCAGTTTTTCTCGACCCGTGGCTGCCACCCGCCGCTGTTACCTGATACCTGATACCTGTTACCTGTTACCTTCTAACTCTATAGCCCTTCTCTGATTAAGGGCATGCTCATGCACCTCGGACCGCCGCGGCCTCTGGACAGCTCATAGGACTCAAACTCCAGCACCTCTATTTTGTTTCTTCTTAGGGCAGCATTTGTTATGTAATTCCGGTTATAGCAAACAACCTTCCCCGGTGATACGGCCAGGGTATTGCTTCCGTCACTCCACTGCTCCCGGCTGGCTGCAATTCGGTCACCATCGCCGCATCTTATCAGGTTCACAGCAGGCAGCTTCAAATGCTCCTTCAAAATTTCAGGTAATCCCTCGTGCTCATATCTGATGCTTACCTCATTGTTCTTGCCCATTGAAATGCTGTATACATCCAGTGGTTCTTCAATCCCAGGGTATATTGTAAATTGGTCATAGTCTACCATAGTAAACACAGTGTCCAGATGCATATAAGCCCTTGCCTTCGGGATATCAAAGGCCAGCACTGTTTCGAAGCTTTCCTCAGAGCTCAAAAGCTTGTGAGCCAGTCTCTCGATAGCTATTGGGTCAGTTCTGTCGCTGACGCCGATAGCCAATACCTTATCTGAGAGCACCAGAATATCTCCCCCCTCAATGGGGTGAGTCTTGTCTCTGTTATACCATCTGGGTATATTCTTAAATCTGGGATGATAATCAAAGATATACTTAGCAAATATTGTTTCCCGGTTGCGGGTCTCGTTTGCCATAACATTTAAGGAAATCCCGCTTCCTATGGATGCAAAGGGATCCCTTTGAAAGTACATATTAGGAATAGGGTCCAGATAGAAAGGATAAGGATTCCTGACCATGTCACCCAGGGACTTAGGCTTGATGTGCTTAAGCTCCTCTTTTCTGACTCCTGCTATGCATTTCTCTACAAGCTCTTTGGCAGGCATACTGCTGAAAAACTCTAATAGAGCTTCCTGCAGCCCCGGTGCAGCGGCCTTTCCCTCTTGAATAAATTCATTTAAAAATTCCTTCCTAACTCCTTCATCCTCTATAACCTCGGCCACTAGGTCGGAAAGATAGTAAACCTCTACCCCTTCATTTCTCAGAATATCAGCAAACTGATTATGCTCCCTGCGTGCCTGCTCCAAGTATGCGATTTCATCAAACAAAAGCCTTCTTAAATAGTCAGGTACTATATTCTCCACTTCCTCACCGGGACAGTGAAGAAGCACTGACTCCAATTTACCTATTTCACTGTAAACAGATATGCCTTGGTTTAAGGACATGTCTTTCACCCTTTCTATAAATGCTCTAAGCTATAGTTTTTTCAAATTGCAGCCCGCTTATGCCTATAGAAAGCAGCAAAAAAATAAACCTGAATTTTATTCAGGCTCACTTCTTTAATCGGTTTGATTACATTTCTTTACTTATCTTTTTATAAAGGTTAATGATAATATTTGTCGGGAACAAGCCCTGCTTAAACAGAATGGTCATTGACAAGGCTGCTTCCATAGCTCCAATTAAGAAAAATATTACATGGAGTACCCCAACAGCATTGAGCATTATGCATTGAACAATAATCCAAATGACTAAGGCCCAGCTGAAGACACTGCTTACATAACCGTGAAGCTTTGGCTTAAACAGAATCGCCGCTGCTGCAATAACATTACCAATGCCGATGACGCCAAATAATAGGATTCCCGGTATCAGGAAATTGTCAAAAGGAGAATGCTCCAGCAGCTCAAGGGGTGCACCCATTGGATTTTGCGGATTTAGAATCGCTCCAAGCCCGCCGGCTATAGCTCCAATTCCTACAAAGGCATGTAAGGCAAATAGTATACGATATAATTTATTCATTTGTTACCAACTCCGTATGCTTCATAAATTTTAATTTAAATTATACCATAATATACTAAATATGTTAACTTATTAATTAGTCCTTTATCAGTTCAAATTGAACTTCTGTATGCCCTACTATCTCACCCTTATGGTTTTTCTCCTGTATCACATAGTACTTTTCAAGGCTTTTGTACTCCTCAGGTGTGATGACGTCAAGCTGTCTCAGAACTTCCATCACCATTGCAAATGATATCCCCTTTGCCGCGTCCTCCACCTTGAAGCTCATCCCTATTCCCTTATCCTTCAGCCCTAATGCAGTCATATAAACCACACCTGCACTTGCGTATCTTCCGTTTAGTACAATTTATTTCTGTATTCAATGCTTACGCTGCATTTTTCTGCCACATCAGGCTTAGTTTCTTGCTCCCCATTGTCGTCTAAAGCTTTTAACAGAAAATCTTCACATTCCTTCAGCATTCTTTGAATCTCTTCCTTTGTTTCATCGTCCAAGGTAGAATGAATAGCTAAGCTGCTAGTACCCTCAATTAGGTGCTTGATAAAACCCTCAAAATCTACCTTGCCCGTAGTTTCATTAAAAGGCAGCGTATAATCCACGCCTGCAAGAATTGCGTTACCGTTCATTTTTGCATATATCGGCACCATTTTCTTCACTATTATCATTGCTTTATTAAGTATATCCTTCAGCTTGTCCTTATCAATATTTGTATCCTTACTTCTAGTCTTTAGCCTGATAAGATAGACTGCTTTCTCCCCGTTCCCTTCACCATTATCCAAATATGTCCTAAAAAGCTTATATGGCCCATATTCATGCAGATGTTCATATTCCTCATCATATGTCACATCTTCAAACAAAGACCCAAGTCCGGAATCAAGCCTTCCCAGTACAGCAGGTGGAACGCTTATACCTTTGCCGTAGTTGTGAAACCTGTCAATGATATCCTCATAGCTTTGCCTGATAAGTACATTTCTGAATCCATATGGATTGTCTTTGCTTCTATCCTGCGCTGCATAGCTCTGATAGTTTTGAAACTTCTGCTGGTCTATAGAGTTAATTGTATTCATGCCAATACACTCCTCGTATAATATAGTTATATAATTATCATCGACAGCCTTCGTGGTAATATTTAGAAAAAAAGCCGGAACTGCTAAGCAAATATACTTAACAATTCCGGCTTTTTTTATATAATTCGTCTTATTATACATTTCGTGCTAAACAATTTACATTCTTCAAATAGCACGAAATTGTATTCCGCTGTTCATAAATCGCACAAAGTACTGACTAATTTAAAATGTAGAAGCATTAGTGCGATTTATATAACTTATTTCTTTGAATTTGCTGTTTTAGCTTTCAATGCTGCCAGTTGTTCCGGATAGTTCTTTTCAGCTATGTCATTCCATAAATCGGCATCCTTAATACCACATCTTTCAGGAACAAAAACCGGATCCAAGCCCAGCTTCTTCTGTGCTTCATAATCCTTAAGAGTTGCTATTGCAGGTTTTGTTAACAGTATGATAGCGATTATGTTTAACCATGCTAATATACCAACCCCAATGTCGGCAAGATTCCATGCCACAGTTGATGTACGGATTGTTCCGAAGAAAGTAGAAAATACCAAAACAATCTTTACTATAAAGGAAATCGTCTTTACATTCTTATTATTTTTGAATATATAAGCAACATTACTGTCTGCATAGTAGCCAAATGCCAGCAATGTAGTGAAAGCAAAGAAGAATACTGCTATAGCTATAAATGGACTGCCAAGACCCGGTATCAATGTGTTTATAGCTGCTTGAGTAAAGGCAGTGCCGCCCTCAACTCCAGGAAGATTTTCCACTATAAAACCGCCTACACCATCAGAAACGTTGTACATTCCTGTTGATAGAATCATGATTGCAGTTGCAGTACAAACAAACAATGTGTCCACATATACTGAGAAGGCTTGTACCAGACCTTGTTTAGCAGGGTGTGAAACTTCTGCAGCACCCGCAGCCTGCGCACCGGTACCTTGTCCGGCTTCGTTAGAGTAAACGCCTCTCTTTATGCCCATCATAACTGTATTTCCAAATATTGCTCCGAATACCGCATTCATTTTGAATGCAGAGCTAAATATCAAACTAAACATAGTTGGTACCTGCTTTATATTTACAATAACTATTATCAAAGCAATAACTATATAAGCAATTGACATGAAAGGTACAACCAACTCAGCGAACTTACCGATTCTTTTTACGCCGCCGAATATTACTATTGCAAATAGAACAGAAACTAATATACCTGTAATCAATGGGCTAATACCAAAGGCATTCTTTGTTGAATCTGCAATATTAAATGCTTGCACTCCAGGTCCTGTAAAACCTGTACCTATAATAGTCGCTATGGCAAATATAATCGCGAAAGGCTTATTTTTCAAACCTTTCTCTATATAGTATGCTGGACCTCCACGATAATCACCGGCAACATCCTCTTTCCAGACCTGTGCCAAAGCAGATTCTGCATATGCAGAGCCGGCTCCTAAGAAGGCTATAAACCACATCCAGAAGATTGCACCGGGACCGCCGAAATATATTGCTGTTGCAACTCCGGCAATGTTACCTATACCTACGCGTCCACCTAAGGCCATTGCAAATCCTTGGAAGGATGAAACTCCTTTTGCCGAGCCTTTTCCTCCAAGCAATTGTCTTACCATGTCTTTAACTAGGCGCACTTGTGGAAACTTGAATATTAACGAGAAATAAATACCCGCACCCAAACAAAGATAAATCAAGCCATTACTCCAAAGCAAACCTGCGATTTTACTTGTTATAGCAGCAAAATCCATTAAATAATCCCCCTTTAATTATTTATTATTGTTTTTCTACAGCAACCCTTCGGTTCCGTATTTTCTATGCAAAAGCTAAGAAGCTCTTACAACAGGATTATAGGTTCTTTGTGTCAAAGTCTAGCAGCGTCGAAATAGCAAAGTGAAGAAGCTCCGGGGTCCTGTGGAATAAATCCTCCTTCAATACCCTTTCAGTGAGTTTATGGAGGTCCTTACCCCATGGTCCAATGTTTATAGTAGGAACAGACAAGTCTTCAATTTCCTCAATGGGTATAGAGTAAAGCGTTCCAAACAGCGGCATACTTCCTTTCAGAGTCTCAGCAATAACCTTTGAGTTTTTGATTGATGTATAGCTCAAATCTGAAATGCCTGTAAAAAAGTATTCTCTAGAGTATGCCTGATTAAAATGCTCTTGTGAATAATCCATTATATTTTTGGATAGATTTTTAGCTTTATCGCTGAT
>JAQZBM010000325.1 GCA_029238945.1 Clostridia bacterium | reverse complement strand
GATGAATTAGGACTGAGAAAGACCCCGGCTCCTATACAGGATTTAGTCAATAGAACAATTCCCGTTGAATATATACCCAATTACCAAGGCAGCAGCTGCATACGAGCTATATTGGGGCCGCAGGATGACTGTTTTACCAACGACAGTATAGAGAGGTTTTTCAGCTCCGAGTATGAGGTTACAAACGAAGCAGACAGAATGGGCTATAGACTATCAGGCCCAACATTGGAGCATAAGGCGGGAGCTGATATAATTTCAGACGGGATAAGCTTTGGTTCAATTCAGATTCCGGGACATGGTATGCCCATAGTAATGATGGCAGATAGGCAGACAACAGGCGGTTACACAAAAATTGCAACGGTAGTGTCTACAGATATGCCCTTAATGGCTCAATTCAAACCAGGTGATAAGATAAGATTTGAGAAAATAAGTGTATATAAGGCACATATGGCAGCAAGAAACTATGAAAAAACGATTAAAGAGATTAAGAATTATGTGAGGGACAATCAATTAAAGCCTTTGAAGTCAAAAAGGTATAGTATCAAAGTAGGAGATACAACTTATGATGCACTGGTGGAAGAATTGGAATAGAAGGAATATGAACAATTATGCAAAGGATATCCCTGTTATAACTTCAGCGATTGCAGCGTTTCTGGGAGATAATACTAATATTGTGATAAAATCAATTAAAAGAGTACCACGCAAGTCTAGCAATTGGACTATGGCGGCTAGAAGAAGACATATGCGGACGTGGCAAAGGAGATAAAACACAGTATAAAAAACAGCTTTTTATCAAGACTAGATAATAATAAAGTCTAAGAGGTGAAGCAGTATGCCAACAGATGTAAAAAGAATTGTTATAACAGAGCTGCAGCCAATTGACAGATATCCTACAGTCTCCGGCACCTTTGAAGGACTTAAGCCGGGGGAAAAGCTGGAGCTTGTAAATGACCATGACCTGCAGCATCTTCTGAAATATAAATTTTCCATTGACTATCCTGACCAGTACAATTATGAGTATTTGGAGCAGGGTCCGGAGGTATGGAGGGTAGTAATAAAAAAGCTCTGAACTTAGGTTCAGAGCTTTTTTACATTCTTAGAACTTCTTGCAGATTGCTGCAACTCTTTCTTTTGCAGGGGTTAGGTCCTTATCCTTGTTCTCAATTACCCAGTTTATGATGTCGGCAATTTCAATCATTTCTTCCTTGCCGAAGCCTCTTGTGGTTGTAGCAGGAGTACCTATACGGATACCGCTTGTTACAAATGGGCTTTGAGTTTCAAAAGGAACTGTGTTTTTGTTTACTGTTATGCCTATCTCATCAAGCAGGTGCTCAGCTTCCTTGCCTGTAACGCCTTTGTTTCTAAGGTCTACAAGCATCAGGTGATTGTCTGTGCCGCCTGATACCAGGTTGAAGCCTCTGTCCATCAGGGCTTGTGCAAGAGTCTTGGCATTATCCAGAACTCTTTGCTGATACTTCTTGAACTCGTCAGAAGCTGCTTCCTTGAAGCAAACTGCCTTAGCTGCGATAATGTGCATCAGCGGACCGCCTTGAATGCCTGGGAATATTGTCTTGTCTATATCCTTCGCATATTTTTCCTTGCAGAGAATTGCGCCGCCTCTAGGACCTCTCAAGGTCTTGTGAGTAGTAGTTGTGACGAAGTCTGCATATGGGACCGGGCTTGGATGTACTCCTGCAGCTACAAGACCTGCAATGTGAGCCATATCAACCATCATGTAGGCTCCAACCTCATCACATATTTCTCTTATCTTAGGGAAATCTATTACTCTGGAGTATGCACTTGCACCTGCAACAATCATTTTCGGCTTGTGCTCTACAGCCATGCTTCTTAGCTCATCGTAGTTGATGTAGCCTGATTCGTCAACTCCATAGGAGACGAACTTGAAAAGCTTTCCGGAGAAATTTACCGGGCTTCCGTGAGTTAAGTGACCGCCGTGGGAAAGGTTCATGCCAAGCACTGTGTCACCGGGCGTCAGTACTGCCAGGTATACACCCATGTTGGCTTGTGAGCCTGAGTGCGGCTGTACATTTGCATGGTCAGCACCGAAAAGTGCCTTCATTCTGTCACGAGCTATGTTTTCTGTCATATCGACATACTCACAGCCGCCGTAGTATCTTTTACCCGGATAGCCCTCGGCATATTTATTTGTAAGATGTGAGCCCATTGCTTCCATTACTGCCTTGCTGACAAAGTTTTCTGAAGCTATAAGCTCAATTTTACTTGATTGTCTTTCAATTTCCAGCTCAATGGTTTTAAATAATTCTGGATCCTGTTGTTTTAAATTCTCGTACATTTAGTTCCCTCCCCTTTTTATCTTCTTGCGGGTACCATGTGTATTGCTTCACCCTTCAGGCCTGAAACAGCTTCATGGAAAGCCTCTGATAGTGTCGGATGAGCATGTATTGTATTTATAATGTCCTCAGCCTTCAGCTTGGCACTGATAGCCAACGCACCCTCATGGATTAAGTCGGACGCGTGAGGACC
>JAQZBM010000324.1 GCA_029238945.1 Clostridia bacterium | reverse complement strand
GCTGGGACTCTTGAAATGCAGCTTTTGTCCCATGATGAATAAATCGCCTTTTATCTTGTAACCAACCGGATTCCCAAAGATACTGTGGGCAAGCTCTGTACGTCCTGCACCCATAAGCCCTGCTATACCTACAATCTCACCTTTTTTCACATGTAAATTCAGATTATGGAGAATTTCTCTGCCCAGCTTAGGGTCATAAGCGCTCCAGTCTTTTACCTCTATTACATTTTCTCCAAACTTTGTTTCACTCTTAATCGGATAAATATTTTCGATTTCACGGCCTACCATGTGCTTTATTATTTTACCTTCAGAAATCTCTCCCTTTGCTGCTGATAATGTGCATATAGTATTGCCGTCACGCAATACCGTAACAGTATCTGCAATGGCTATAACCTCTTTTATCTTATGAGATATCATAATTGAAGTTACGCCTTGCTGCTTCAGTTCTCTTATCAATGCTAAAAGGTTTTCGCTTTCAACCTCGTTTAAGGCGGCAGTGGGTTCATCCAAAATAAGCAGCTTGACATTTTTACTTAATGCCTTTGCTATTTCCACCAGCTGCTGTTTTCCCACACCTAAGTCCTTTACCTTGGCAGCAGGATTGACATTATTAAGCTTAACCTTCTGAAGCATTTCTCCTGCCTTTTGAATGGTTTCATTCCAGTCTATAAGTCTGCCCCTTTTTATTTCATGACCCAAGAATATATTTTCATAAATTGTCATCTCCGGAACTAAGGCAAGCTCCTGATAAATGATTGCAATTCCTATTTTCTCACTGTTACTGATATTAGAGAATTTCTGGACTTCTCCATCATACAATATGTCCCCCGTGTACTCCCCAAAGGGGTATACCCCGCTCAGCACCTTCATCAAAGTAGATTTTCCTGCGCCATTCTCACCTACCAGACAGTGAATTTCCCCATGCTCAACCTGTAGACTTACATTATTCAAGGCTACTACCCCGGGAAATTGCTTGGTAATATTCTTCATCTCTAAAATATATTTGCTCATAGCTTTAATCGCTCCTCAAAACCCTATATGTATTAGGCGCTTTTTGATACCATATAGTTTAATAGTGATAGAATTATCTATCACTATTAAACTAATTTATATTTATGTTTTATTCTCTTACTTTAGGCCAGTGAAGTCTGATGCCGGGTAGTATCCTGAATCAACCAAAGCAGACTTTACGTTATCGCTCTTAACTACTATAACTTCTGTTTGCTTTGCCTTTACATCAACCTTACCATTGTTATATGAGCCTGTTGTTTGAGGTTGCTTCCCACCCAATATAGCAACTGCCATACCTATAGAATCCTTAACAAGTGTACGTACATCCTTGAAAACTGTCATTGACTGCTTGCCGTCTATAATGTATTGAACTGAAGCCTTTTCTGCGTCCTGACCGGTTACCTTGTAGCTTGTAACTGCCGGATCAGCAGCAAAAGCATCTGCAATGGCACGAGCTGTACCGTCGTTTGGAGCAAGTATAAATACGTTGCCCTTATCTTCTGCCTTAGCTGATGTCAAGTGAGCCTCTGCCTTATTCTTAGCTTCGTTGAAATCCCAGTTGGTAGTTATTTGACCTATTATTTTGCCCATTTCATCACGAGTCAGCTTTGCCTTGCCTTGCAGTGCAACAGCTTCGCTGGAGTTCTTTATTACAAATGTGCCGTCAGCAATCTTTGGCTGCAATACATTCCAAGCACCTTCGAAGAATAAGAAAGCGTTATTGTCTGATGCTGCACCGGCATACAGGTATAACGGATTGCCTGTTCCTGTTGTTTGGTCAACCAAGTATTTTGCTTGTGCTTCACCAACAGCTATGCTGTCGAAGGTTACATAGTAGTCAACTGCATCTGTACCGGTTATCAATCTGTCATAAGCTATAACCTTGATGCCTTCCTTCTTGGCTGCTTCTACTGCTGCTGCAGCAGCGCCGCCGTCATGAGGGCAGATAATAAGAACTTTAATTCCCTTTGCTATCAATGCATCAACATTCTCTTTTTCCTTGGCTGAAGAGCCTTGGCTGAACAGAATTTCTACTGAATAGTCTGTACTTTTCAGTGCTTCCATGAATCTTGTCTCGTCTTGCACCCATCTTGGTTCATCCTTCGTAGGAAGAACGATACCTACATCCACCTTATTACTGTCTTCAGGTGTTGTAGCTGCCGGTGTTCCGGAACTGCATGCTGTCATTGCAAAAAGCATAACAAACGCCAGTAATAATGCTAAAATTTTTCTCATTTTGTTTCCCCCTCCTATTATTTGTCCATCATTTTCATACACAAAAACTGCATCTGAACATGTATGGATTTGTGTGTAGACCTGCTTGCTGCAGTTTACAACTTGATTATTTCATAATTTATACCTCATGTCTCTGTACGCATTTATTGAATTGCAAGAATATTTAGTCATATTTTTAAAAGCCTATAAAAAGCAGTAATTTTTTGCTGCAAAAAAATACAGACCCAAGCTTCCCGCTTAAGTCTGTATTCTACTATTATATT
>JAQZBM010000074.1 GCA_029238945.1 Clostridia bacterium | reverse complement strand
AAAGCCCTGGCTATAGAAATCCGCTGCTTCTGCCCGCCGGAGAGATTCACTCCACCCTGCCCCAGCTGCGTATCATAGCCCTCAGGGAAGGCGGATATGAAATCATGGGCCTCTGCTGCCTTTGCTGCCTGTTCCACCTCAGCTTCATCTGCCCTCTCATCTCCCCATCTTATGTTTTCTGCGATTGTTCCTGTGAAAAGAACAGTCTTTTGAGGAACAATCGCTATTTTCTCTCTCAGCTCCTTCATATTTACCTTTTTTATATCCACTCCGTTAACTCTTACAGTTCCTGAGACTGTATCATAAAACCGGGGTATCAGTCCAACCAGTGTGCTTTTCCCTGCGCCTGTAGAACCGATAATCCCTAAGGTTTCTCCAGGCAGGCAGGAAAAGCTGATATTCTTCAGCACAGGCTCACCGGAAGAGTTACCATAGCTAAAGCTTACATCTGTGAAATCTATTCTTCCCTTATCATTCTCTATGGACTCAGGGTTTGCTTCCTTATACATGCTGTCATTCTCAGCCAGCACCTCGCCTATACGTTCTGCGGATGCCTTTGCCCGTACAAATATATTAAATACATTGGATATCATGATAAGTGAAAACAATATCTGAGTCATATAATTTATGAAAGCTATTATCTGACCTGCCTGCATTGAGCCGTTATTTACCTTTATAGCTCCAAACCAGAGCACAGCCACTATGCTGATGTTAACTGTCAGGGTTATAAAGGGTGTAAAGACCGCCATAACTCTCATAGCTGATGTTGATCTGTGCGAAAGCTCACTGTTTACCTCTCCGAAGCGCTCCGTTTCATAACTGAACCTATTGAAGGCCTTTACAACCCTTACCCCCGACAAGTACTCACGCATTACCCCGTTCACCTTATCCAGAGACTTCTGTACCTTTGTAAAACGGGGATAGCCCAGCTTCATACTGAAAAATATCAGGATTGCTACTATAGGTACAACTGCAGCAGGTATCCATGCCATGCCGGGATTAATCACTACTGCCATGATAAGTCCACCTATGCAAAGCAGCGGAGCCCTTACAAAGATTCTCATTAATCCATGCACAAAGCCCTGCACCTGAGTAACATCATTAGTTAGCCTTGTAACTAATGATGCGGCTTCAAACCTATCTATATTCTCAAAGGAAAAGGACTGTACCTTCCTATATAAGTCATTTCTTAAGTCCCTGCCAAAGTTTTGCGATACATTGCTGGATATTATATTTCTAGCTATGGCAAAGCCTGCACCGACAGAAGTTACTCCCAGCATCAATGCCCCTCGTGACAGTACATAACCCATGTCCCTGCCTTTAACACCGACATCAATTATTTTCGACATAATGGTTGGTTGAAGCAAATCACAGAAGGCTTCCACCATCAGGATTAGAACCGCCGTAACAAACGGTTTCCAATACTTAACCCAATATTTTTTATAGCAGCTCATATTGCACCCCTCAAAAACAAAATGAATATCAATTATAATAATATATATTATAGCAAAATTTGCCGCAGCATGATGTTATACATCTCATAATTTTCGGAATAATATTTTATAGCGAAGGTGAAAACCATAGAAGGGAAGATTTGAATTGAAAATAGACGAGTCCTTAATTTGCCCAAAATGCAACGGTACATACTTTACAATGAAGCGAGAGGCTGCATATCTTTATACATATAAAATCAGCACCCCGGATACAGGGGCTTGGAGCAAAAAGGAGGATGCTCTCTCCTTCCTGTTTGACTACAGGGAGCAGCTAAGCGACAAGCAGTATCTCATGTGTGAGCAATGTAAGGCTAAGTATCCCTGCGATGTGAAGCTGGCTGACGAGAATGTTGACTTCACCATACTGCAGAAGGCTGTCCGCTCTGAATATGTAAACAATGCGGATTATTTGGGATAGTAAAACGGGTCGGCATGGAAACCGACCCCTACAAGGCTAATATTTCTATATGCTGAAGCTCTACCTCACTCAAGGCCTTCAGCACCTGTCTTATAGCTTGGCTTTCAATTTTTCCGCTGTTTCTCTCATAGAAATGTACTGCATGCTGCTCCCGCTTCGATGCTTCAGCCAACAGCTGCTCATCGGTTTCGTACTTGGAGTAGTCAGGCTTATGAAGCGCAGGCAGCTTCCCGAAGCCCCCCAGCTTCATATGTACCTTGGCATGAGTAAACTCAACGCTGCTCAGAGCCTCAAACATGTTCCTGACATCATCTGCGCTCGCCATCCTGCTTGCCTCCTGATAGAATTCTCCATTGAATACCTCCAGCTTCATGGCATTATCCAGCACCTTCAGCGTTTCTCTATCCAAAGCTTCCGGCACAAGCTTATATAGCTCATCCGCTGAAGCAAGATAAGACTTGCCCGCTCCGCAGAAAGGACAATATATAATGTTATCAGCAGTATTTTTCTCTATGAAGGAATGCACGTTTATACCATAGTTCTTATCATTGATTTTCATTCCGCAAACAATGCATCTCAATGTCTCCATAATGCTTACCTCCCCATTGGAAATTTTAATCCCTTATATTATACAACATCTACGCTCATTAACAGAAACCATATGTTAACAATTTATCGTTCTGCTCATATGTACAAAATCCTTTCATCGGAATATATTGTATTAAAACTATTCAATAGGAGGCAATTAAATGAGAAAGGTAGAAATCTATACAAGTGAAACCTGCAGCTACTGCCATGCAGCTAAGGATTTCCTGAGGGAGCATAATATTGGCTTCCATGAACGCAATATTACCGTGGATACAAAGGCAAGAAAAGAGCTTATCAGTATGGGATATAGATCTGTTCCTGTAATAATAGTAGATGGTGAAGAAATATCAGGCTTTGATAAGGAAAGACTTGCAAAGCTCCTGAAGCTATAGCAGCTGCAAATAAAAAGCAAAACCTCATGCAATACAATGCACGAGGTTTTGCTTTTTATCTTCTCTTTTCCTGCATACGTTCTCTCACCAACTCCATCATTCTTCTGGAAGCAGGAGAGCGATGCCTTTCTTTATTGTAAATAAGATTATAGGGATAAAACCAGCTTTTGTTCCTTATTCTGAATTGACTCAATGCTCCCGTCTTAAGCTCCTCTTCAACAGTTGACACAGGAACTGCCGCGATTCCAAGCTCCAGCTTAACCGCCTGTTTAATGGCGTCTATGTGTCCCACCGTCATAGTGATATTATCCAGCAGATTCAATTCTTCCAATATATTCTGCACTAAATAGTAAAGCCTTGAGTTTTTCTCATGTACAATGAATTTTGCACAGCTCAACACGTTAAAATCAACATAATCATGTCCTGCCAAAGTACTTTCAGGAGAAGTTATGAAGACCACTTCATCCTCTGCAAGCCATTCAATATACAGCTTGCTGTTATATACTACATCTCCCCCGTTTATCGCGAAATCCACCCTGTTTTCAAGCACCATTCTCTCTACTTCATGAGTGTTTCCTATATGCAGATTAATGATGACATCAGGATAGGCTTCGCTGTACTCAGAAACAATCTTAGGAAGTACATAAGTGCCCGGTGTGTTGCTGGCACCTATCTCTACCACACCTTTAAGATTTTTGGACTGATTTGTAAGCTCGATATCAGCTTCATCCACCAATTCAAAAATCTTCTTCGTATATTGGTATAGCTTTTTACCGTTTTCTGTAAGCTCCAGCTGCTTGCCGACTCTGTCAAACAGCTTAAACCCCAGTTCCTCCTCCAGCTTCTTAATTTGTATGGAAACTGCAGGCTGGCTTATGTACAGTAAGCTGGCAGCCTTTGAAAAACTCAGTTCTGTGGCTAGAATGTTAAATAATTTGAGATAACTAAGATTCATATAAGAGCTCCCTCCCATGCATTGAACAAAGGCCCGCATATTATCATTATATCACATAATTTCAATTAACAAGCCAAATTTTGTAAGGCATTTTGCCCATAAATATAAATAAAATTTATAGTTGTTATTAGTATTTTAAATTTGCTTAACTATTGGAACTGACTTATACTGTATAAGGATATAAAATGTTAAATAATTCGAACCATGTATGCATTACAACATACTCAATTGTTCGCACAAGGGGAGGTCTTGATATGAATGACATTTTTAGCTATATCCTGCCTGTAATACAAATTGCACTACTTGATATTATACTATCCGGTGACAACGTGGGCGTAATTGCCTTGGCTATCCGGAATATCGACCCTAAGCAAGCACGTTTAGTAAGCTTAATAGGTATATTTGGTGCAATACTGATACGAATCTTTTTTGCGTCAATTCTCACTCTCATAATGGGTGTGGAATGGCTGCCAATTAAGCTGGTTGGCGGACTGCTGCTTCTTAAAATCACATGGGACTTGATAAATGAGGATTCCGATGAAGAAAACGAAGAAAACAGCATTAAACCGCAGGCTACATTCTGGAAGGCTGTAATGAGCATAATACTTGCAGACATAAGCATGGGTCTGGACAACGTATTGGCAATTGCCGGAGCTGCCAACGGACAAATAGCTCTGATAGCATTCGGAGTACTGTTGAATGTTCCGATAATCTTCTTCGGAAGCAGATTTGTAGCAAATCTGATGAATAAGTATAAACTGACTATTTATATAGGCGGAGCTATACTGATGCATACAGCTCTGGCTATGATTCTGGAGGATAAGCTAATTATTCCTTATGTTAATCATATAGTGGCAATAGCTCTTTCCTGGCTTCTGGCGATAGCTGTGCTGATATATGGATATTATAAGGTTAGAGAACCCAAGGTTGATTTAGAAACAAAGAGTTAAAATAGGCAGACAAAGCTCGCATACAACATATGCGGGCTTTTTTCTTGCAAGACGTAATATAATCAGAAGCTCCATAATATTATGATAATAACTATGAGCTTTGAGGTGATATTGTGGAAGTATTGAGACTTGGCTCCAGAGGGGCCAATGTAAAGCTTGTTCAAAGCCTGCTTGCCAAAATCGGGTATAATCCCGGTGCAATTGATGGCGTATTTGGACTACAGACAAGACAAGCAGTGATAGAGTTTCAGCGTGACAACGGTCTTGTACCTGACGGCGTAGTAGGTCCTGCTACATGGAGGTTTTTCGAAAGATTCCTGCTTGGTTATGACACTTATACTATAAGACCTCTGGATACCTTCTATAAGATAGCAGCGAAATACTATACTACTGTAAATGCTATACTGACAGCAAATCCTGATTTAGTTCCGACAAATCTGCAGATAGGACAGCAGATTATTGTGCCCTACGGCATCGATGTTGTATTTACAGACATTGATTATACCTATGATATAATGGAACGCGATATAAGAGGCTTGAAGGCACGTTATCCCTTCCTTGAGGTAGGCTCAGTGGGCAGAAGCGTTCTAGGTCGTGAGCTTTACTACATAAGGCTTGGAACAGGCCCCACAGAGGTGTTTTATAACGGTTCACACCACGGTATAGAGTGGATTACCACACCTCTTCTGATGAAGTTTATCGAAAACTATTCCAGAGCATATGCCACAGGCTCCAGAATACGGGGCTATGATGTCCGTGACCTTTTCAGACGAAGCAGCATATATATAATCCCCATGGTTAATCCTGATGGAGTTGATATTGCGATTAACGGTCCCCAGCCTTCAAATCCATACTACCAGGACCTGCTTCGCTGGAATGATACCGGACTCCCCTTCCAGCAGGTTTGGAAGGCAAATACAAGAGGTGTTGACTTAAATAGGAATTATCCTGCAAGCTGGGAGGAAGCAAAGGCTCAGGAGCCTTCACTGGGAGTCACGGGACCTGCACCGACCAGATACGGAGGTCCTGCCCCTCTTTCAGAGCCTGAAAGTCAAGCTCTTGTCAACTTCACAAGACAGCATAACTTCAAGCTGGTAATAGCTTATCATACTCAAGGAAGAGTCATTTACTGGCTGTATCAAAACATAAGACCGCCCCGTGCCTTGGAAATAGGTCAGATTTTTGCTGCTTCCACAGGCTATACCTTATCTAACGTACCCTATGAAGCTGCTTATGCAGGGTATAAGGATTGGTTTGTGGAGCAGTACAGACGTCCGGGCTACACTATTGAAGCAGGCATTGGCCGCAATCCTGTACCCATTTCCCAATTTGACACAATTTATAGAGAAAATGAAGAGGTCATGCTGCTTTCACCGATAGTTTAAAATATTTCAGTACTGAAGATTTCATAATTTCTGCATGAATAGACGCTCAGAAAACAATAATATACTCGTAATAGGTTTTTCAAGAAGGAGTTGTTTGAAATGAGTGTTAAAAATGCAATGACTGCTGATTTCTTGCGTTCTGCCTATGGCGGTGAGAGTATGGCTCATATGCGATATCAAATCTGGGGTGAATCCTCCAGAAAAGATGGTTTTCCCAATATAGGAAGATTGTTCGATGGTATTGCCTACGCTGAACTAGTCCATGCAAAAAACCACTTCAATGTGCTGAAGGAACAAGTGGGAGACAATACAGTAGCAGCAGGTGCCGTATTTGGACACACAGGCCTCGTGGATAATCTGCAGGGTGCTATAAACGGTGAGCTTCACGAAATAGACCAGATGTATCCCGTCTACCTTGAAACTGCAAGATTCCAAGAAGAGAAGGATGCCGAAAGATCCTTCCGCTATGCCCATGAAGCTGAGAAAATCCATGCCAAGCTTTTTCAGGATGCACAGAGCTCTGCGAAGGACGGTAAGGATATAGGCTCTGAAGCAGTATATGTATGCCCCATCTGCGGCTTCACAGAAATTGGTGACAACGTAGACACCTGCCCCATTTGTGGTGCAAAGAAAGAAATGTTTAAGGAATACTAAATAAGAACCCCACCCATCAATAAGCAGCTAAAGCTGCTGATGGGTCCCGGGAACCTTGTTGTATTCACAATAAAAATCCACCTATTGTTGAATAGGTGGATTTTGTCTTTACTCTATCTTTTGAACTTCTGATCCTACTATTTTATATTTAACTTGTTTCTCAACTGTACCATCCTCTTTAGATTTTGTAAATGTAACTATGTCATAGCCGTCACTGGTTTTATCATGAGAGGTTTGATAGATATACCTTATGCCGTCCTCTATCTGCTCTATGGTTCCAATCCAGTAGGGGCATGTGTTGATAAAGGAATCATATTTACCCATCTCTGCAAAAAGCTTATTGGAAGCATCTACATCGATATCTACCAAGGTTTTCGTCACATGGCCAGCGCTTACCTTAGCTGTCCTGTCTATGCTTTTCAAGTATTCTCCCGCTTGAAGCTCCTGCTGTTTTACTAATTCATTGGAGTACTTTTGCGCATTCAGAGCCTCCTTCTGCAGTTCAATAGGAAACATCTCCTTTATAGACTTAGCATAATAGGAACCATCCTGGGGTTCTTTATATTCTATAAGGGCAAACCTGCTTTCTTCCCTATTATCAAGAGTTATTACGGTTGGTATGGCTCCGCTTCCGCTTATCTTAGTGAATACGCCGTTTTCAAAGCCGAAGTTGCCGATGCTGACAATAGCATAAACCTTTATAATGGGACCCATTTCATGCTCTGAGAGGATTACGTGACCTTCGGTGGCTACCTCCCCATCCCTATAGGCAGAGGCTTCATCAAGGATGGCGCTTCTCACTGCCTCTTCAATTGTCATAGTTTCTTGAACCTGTGAATTGGAGTCCGTATAAATTCCCGGTCCTCGCTGGACTTCAAAGCCGTATCCATTCCCAACAATCTTGATTTCCCTGCTACCTATCTCTTTGCCTGCCTTATCAAGCAGAGTTATTTTCACAATGTTTTCTGCAGCCTGCTCTTTTGTACCGCTGTTAGAAAGCGGAGACCAGTATACAGCTTTTCCGCGAGGCAGCTCTACAGTTTTTCCTTCTTGTACTACCTTCCCTGCCGGAGGCCCCCATGTAGCCAAACTGCCGGTTTCCGCAGAGTATCTGACTGTTTTTACTGCCACCTCCCCTTGATACAGCTCCATAATTCTGATTCCCGGTGTGCTGGACATGGTCAGCTCATACTTTGTCGGTGATACATGAACTCCAAATACCAAATCATGAAGCAGCTTTTCAAAGTTCTTCTCATTTTCCGAGAAGGACCATAAATCTACATTGTCATAAATGAATTTATCCCTTGTAAATCTGATTATCCCTTCAGAAGTAGAGGTATCAAAGTTTATAGTGCCCACATTTTTTATCAAAGCAAATGCTACAGCTGCATTATTGTGAAACTTATCAAAGAACTCCTGCTGGCTTGGTTCATTGCCCTTGAAATCATACTTTACAATTACTTCATAAGGTTCTGTATTCATCTGCAGCGTAATCTCCTCTATATATCCGCCATAGGGCAGATTATTCATTATGCCTGTTACTGCTGCATTGTCTCCCACATATTCAGTCCTGTACTTTAAAAGCTTTTCTGCATCATAGATATCCATGCTGTTGCTTATTGCATTTTTATTGGTGACAGCGTTGGTAAGCAGTATTCCGCTTAACAATGCTATGCAGAGCAATCCTGCTAATATGACCAGTCTTCTTCTTCTTTTGAAAAACTCCGTCATCTTTATCATTTTCAATCGCTTCTCAATGCTTTTCTTATCATCTGCCATAGCCAGCAGCCTTGGTGCAAGCTTTGGACCTGAAAAGCCCTCCAATATCGCAATAAGAGTCCTTCCATAGGCCTTATGCTCTTCGCTTGCCAATAGGGACAGCACCTGCTCATCTGCCGCCAGCTCCATATCTTCTCTCATTTTCTTAAAGCAGTACCACATTACCGGGTTAAACCAGTGTACAGTCTGAAGTGCAAGCAGCAAATAGTTTATAAGTATGTCCTTACGCTTATAATGAGCCAGCTCATGCATCAGAATATGTTCCAATTCCTTGTCAGAGAATTCCACTGCATTATGAGGCAAAAGTATCTTAGGACGAAATACACCAAATAGTGATGGCATACTGACTGTACTTTGCATAATTACAGGTATATGTCTCTTAACACTCATTTTGCTCATGCAGTTCTGTTGAATTCTTAAAACTCTGTCCTCCAAGGGGTATATGCCCTTCTGCAGCTTTTTATAAAGAATCCGGAAGGAAGCAGTAAGCCATATCAGCATGATGACAGCTCCGGCAGCCCATAAATAAGGAAGCAGCGCCTTTATGTCAAAGGTCGCTATAGGGTTGATTTCAGATACAGCGGATATTCCGGTCTCATATGATGCTTCAGTAGAACCATGAGCTTCATCTATATATTCCGGCTCCTCAGCAACTGTTCTTGCACTGTAATATTCCACATCAGGCACTACATTGAAAAAGCTTATGGTACTTTCCGGTCCAAAGGGCAGCAGCAGCTTCATGATAAGAACTATCCATATCAGATAGTGCCAGCGTGCACTTAATCTATTTTTCAGAAGTCCTTTGACAAAAACAATAATCAAACCTACTATAGCTGCATAGATAGAGGTTGTAAGCACTGTATTGAACAGATACTGCATATCTAAGCCTCCTTATCAAGCAGCTTCTTCAGGTCTTCTATATCGTCCCGGGACAGCTTGCTCTCTCTGATAAAGCTTGCCAGCATCAGCTTTGTGGACCCATCATATACCTTTTTCAAGAAGGATTCGTTGGCAAAGCTTCTATATTCCTCCTCCTTTACAGCAGGAACATATAGAAAAGCCTTATTGCCGGTATCCTCTGCCCTTACTGCGCCTTTGGAAACAAGACGTGTAATAAGTGTCTGTATAGTTTTAGGCTTCCACTGTGTATTTTGCACCAGTCGTTCTACTATTTGCGAGCTGGTTCCCTGGTCAAGCTCCCACAATACCTTCATAACCTCCAGCTCAGCTTCTGATATTTGCGGCATTGTCTTCATAATACATCACCTCTCTTTGGATTACATTCGTAAGTATACCCTAATATTACATCTGTAATCCAAATTTGTCAACCATTTTATGGAACTTGGTGCATGCAAAAAGCAGGGACATTTTTCATCCCTGCCATGCTATTGTAAGGTTATTTAGAAGTTTGGGACAAGGTACCTGTCCCCTGTGTCCCACTATTTTGCCTTTGTGCCTGTTGCTCCGTTGCTCTTCATTATTTTCTGCATGCCATCTGTTGCTTTCACAGCTCCGTCCTTCATAACCCAGATAGCTTCTACTCCATCCAGACTTTCTACCAGTGCTCTGCTTTCCTCATAGGGCAGCAGGAATATAGCAGTGGACAAAGCATCCGCAGCCCCGGAGTGCTCAGTCACTATGGTTACGGCCCTATAGAATTCACCGGGCATCAGTGTTTCAGGATCGATAAGATGGTGATACCTCTTATCCCCTACCATATAGTATCTTTCATAATCTCCGCTGCTGACAACTGAAGAATTGTTTATGAAGATTACATCCAATAGATTGCTCTGGTCATCTGATACAATTGATTTATCCGGGTTTTGTATTCCTATACCCCAGCGTGCTCTCACACCGTCATAGGGTTTTCCGATGATGCGTACGTTACCGCCTGCACTAATCATACCAGACTCTAATCCTGCCGCCATAAGCTCTTGAGCTACAAGCTCTGTAGCATATCCCTTTGCCACGGCACCTACATCCAGAGCCATTTTTTCATCAGATAAAAATACAGTGCTGTTCTTTTCATCTACAATCACCTTATCTATATCCATATGCTTAGCAGCTTCCTGTAAGGCTTCTATCGGAGGAACCTTTGCACTCTCAGGATCCAGCATGCCCTCTTCCCTGTAATCATGCCATATTCTTAATACAGATCCCATGGCTATATTGGTTTGACCTTTAGTGCGCTTATTCCACTCCTTAGCGAAGAGTATAAGGTCTATTATCTCTCTGTCGACTTTGACAGGATTTTTACCTGCATTATCATTAATAGTCTTTATGTTATTTATGCCTTCATAGTCGTTGTATATGTCATAAAGATTGTTAAGCTCTATGAAACGCTCATTTGTCATCTCAAAATATTTTCTGAATTCCTCTTCACTTTTTGTATAGGCTATTACTTGAGTAATAGTATCGAAGGAATCAAAAAAAGTATCCTGATATTTGGTATATTCCTCATAATTTATATTGTCTGCCTGCTGGCAGCCGGTTAAGGCACTTGCAGTCAAAATTATTGCAATAATTGCAGCTATTATTCTTCTCATCAAAATCACCCTTTTCCATCATAACACAAAGGATTC
>JAQZBM010000073.1 GCA_029238945.1 Clostridia bacterium | reverse complement strand
GTGTATTTTATGCCCTAATTTTATCAGAAAACTGTATACTATGTCCCCGAACATTCTGTATACTATGTTACCGGACTATACACCCCGTGTCGTTCCTTTTACTTTATCTGCACCTTCTATTCAGTTTACATAACTCCACGAATTGCTTATAATTATGTATGGAGGTGATAATTTGAATATAGTAATACGAAAGCTGGTTTTCAACGATTCCGACATACATGTACTGCTTTGGAAGGACAGGCCCTGCTTCCTGGTATCAGAGCTCTCTAAGGCTCTTGACAGTGTCAACAAGGAAGATATCCCCGTGTTTTTGCGCAATGGCGGAAATGCTGTTAAAGGAATCGATTTCGATGTAGTAGCCGGAGCTGATGCGAGAGACCTGAGAAGCTATCTGGAAAGCAGCGGCATAAAGAAAAGATTTGCTCATACCATGATAATCTATTTTGATGGTCTGAGGAAGTATTTCAACTATAGAAAGACTGTTGAGTCTAGGGATTTTTTAAGCTATCTGGAAAGGAGCAAAATGTCTCTTGATGATGCGACCGTTTCTCCGGTAGGCATAATCGAGACTTCTGATACTGCTGTGAAGACTGCACCTGAGCCAACGCCCGCAGTAGTTGAGGCAGCTCCCCCTGCACCCAATCTGCCTGCAAAAAAAGCAAACAGCGGCAAAAAGGATAACCCGGTAAAGACTGACAGCACCAAAAGCGAGTACTCCGAGTTCCTTAAGCATATCAGTTTTATGGAGGAGTTTGTTGATGCCTTCAACAAACTAAAGATTACTCCTGATAAATCAGTAGCATTTACAAAAAGCATGGTGAAATTTCTTGAAGACAATGGAGTTCAGACAAGCACGTTCTTGCAGGAAATAAAAAAATGGATAGATTGATAACTACCCAAAACAACAAATTCATTCTTCTTTACAATTTTAAAACATATATGAAACAACAAGCAACAAAATATTAAAACGAGGAACAACAAATTTATATATTTGTTGTTCCTCGCTCTTTACTTGTTGTTTTCTATTCTTTCTGCCAGCTCGTTGAGATATACCCATCTCTCCATCTTCTCTTCAAGTTGCTTCTCCAAGTCGTCCTTTTCCGCCATCAGCTGCTGAAGCAGCACATAATCAGCTCCTGCAGCCGCTATTTTACCCTCTTTATCTTCTATTTGCCCCTCAAGAGAAGCAATTATATCGTCTATTTCATCATATTCCTTTTGCTCCTTATAGGAGAACTTCAATGGTCTTTCCTTAGTGCGCTCTGCTGCAGCTTCCTTGCTTTTCTTCTCTTCCTTCTGCCGGCTTTCCTTGTTGGCAAGGCCGCTCTCCATGAATTCTGAATAGTTCCCTGTATACTGAGTTATCCTGCCCTTTTCTTCAAAGGCAAAAATCCGCTCCGCCGTCTTATCCAAGAAGTATCTGTCGTGGGATACTGCGATAACAGCTCCCGGGAAGCTCTCAAGGTAGTCCTCAAGCACAGTCAGTGTCTCTATATCCAAATCGTTTGTCGGTTCATCCAGAAGCAGCACATTGGGCGCCTCCATCAGCACCCTAAGCAGGTGCAACCTTCTTTTTTCCCCGCCCGAAAGCTTCGATATAGGTGTCCATTGAGCACTTGGTTCGAAGAGAAACCTTTCCAGCATCTGTGATGCAGTAATCCTTTCCCCTTCTGCCGTAGCTACAAGCTCGGCGCCCTCCTTGATGTACTCTATCACTCTTAAGTCTTCATTCATATGATAGGATTCCTGTGAGAAAAGACCTATTCTGACAGTATCACCAATATCAACGACACCTGAGTCAGGTGCAATTCTGCCTGCAATTATATTAATCAGCGTTGTCTTGCCGCTGCCGTTAGGGCCGATGATGCCCACTCTGTCATTTCTAAGTACGATGTAGCTGAAATCATCTATTACTCGTTTGTCGTCAAAGGTCTTATTAATATGCTCAAGCTCGATTACCTTCTTGCCAAGTCTGCTGCTGGCCACTGAAATCTCCAGCTTTTCTTCGGATAAGTCAACAGCCGCTTCTCCAAGCTTCTCAAAACGCTCTATCCTAGCCTTCTGCTTGGTGGTTCTGGCCTTGGCTCCCCTTCTTATCCAAGCCAGCTCCTTTTTGAAAAGAGCCTGTCTTTTCTTCTCGTTGGCAGCTTCACGATCCTCACGCTCCAGCTTCTTCTCCAGGAAGCTGTTGTAATTGCCTTTATATATGTAGAGATTGCCTCCGTCCACCTCTATAATCTCATTTACTACCCTGTCCAGGAAGTATCTGTCGTGAGTTATCATCAGCAGTGCGCCCTTCCTCTTGTTCAGATAATCCTCCAGCCAGTCAATGGTAGTGTTGTCAAGATGGTTGGTAGGCTCGTCCAGAATAAGCAGATCTGACGGATTTATAAGGGCAGAAGCCAGTGCTATTCTTTTCTTCTGGCCTCCCGACAAGGTGCCTACTATGGCATCAAAATCGTCTATTCCCAGCTTAGTCAGTATTCCCTTAGCTTCACTTTCAAGAGCCCATGCATTTGCACTGTCCATCTCTGCATTAAGACGGATTAGCTTCTCCGGCGGTGTATCGGGATTTTGCACAGCCTCCTCATAAGCCCTTATAAGCTTCATGACAGCTGATTCACCCTTGAATACCTGCTGAAGCACCGAAGCCTCGTTGTCAAAATACGGATTCTGAGAAAGATACTCCACTCTTACCGCATTTCCCTTGGTCAGCCTGCCCTCATCAGGCTGCTCTGCCCCAGCAATAATCTTGAGCAGCGTGCTTTTACCGACTCCATTTATTCCGATTACTCCTATCTTATCACCTTCATTGATTCCAACGCTTATATTATCAAGCAGCTTTTTCTCGCTGTACGCTTTTGAAATGTTTTCTATCGTTAGAAGATTCATTACTATCCCTTTCTCTGCAAAATTCACTCTTTAAACAGCTTAGCAGCATGCATATTATATATATTTCTTAGTGCTAAGACAAATATTTTTCCATTAATGTAAACTCGCCAAGCTCATTGGACGACACCTCATCCATAGCTTTGTAGCCGAGCTTTTCATATAGCTTGGCTGTATCAGTACCAGCCTCTATCTTTATATGCTTAAAACCATTGTTCTCAGCAATTTCTTCCAAAAGCCTTACTAAAGCATTCTCAACTCCTTGATTGCGATACTGCAAATCAACGAATACGCCAAGTATAGTATCATAATCAATGCTTGCTGTTCCTACAATCCTATTATCATCTACTGCCACATACATTTTTCTTTTGTTCGATAATGTCAATACAGCCTTCGGTGTAACCTCCATTTGACTGTTAGTTATAATTTTCGCTACAGCCTTCGCATCTTCTGTCCTAAATTTCCTGATATTTAAATCACGCAAACTCATTTTCGCTCCTCCAGCTTCTATATAATATGTACTTTGCTATATATTTTTTACAATAATAAGCTTCTTATTAATTTTTGCTCTCACTTATTGATTGGGTTTTTCCTACATAAGCATACCTGTTTTGGGTGTATAGTGTCAACATTTCTCCCCTGCATAAGCCCACAGAAGGCATCCTAGACCTACTTAGGGTATTTACTTAGTATGGATATAAGATTGCTTCTTCCATCGTAATGCAGCTTGTCATGATGTAAAAATTAATACACCTTCTGATACTTTACTATCATAAGGTGTATTAAGCACAATTATTCACTTAGTGAAGCAAAAATACCGCCCCAGCTGCTTCTATGCAGCCTTATTTTTCCTTAATTTCGCCATCAATATATTCATTTCTTATGTATTGCTCTTACATTACTCTGTTTCTTCCTTCTGCTTTAGCCTTATATAAATTTCTGTCCGCGATTTCAATAACGCCGTCAACCGTGAGACATTCATACCCGTCACAAACAGTGTGAACCCCAAAGCTGCAAGTCACATGTACTCGCTCATTACCTAAAACGAATTCCTTTTTCATAATACTCTTTCTAATTGTATCTGCAACAACCCGCGCAGCATCAATATCAGAATCAGAAAGGCATATCAGGAATTCTTCACCACCGTATCTTGCTGCCCAATCCTTGCCGCTGCGAATATGTCTTTGCAGCTCATCTGCAAATTCCCGCAATAATTGATCTCCTGCAGGATGTCCGTATGTATCATTAATTGACTTAAAAAAATCAATATCGGCAAATATTATCGATAAAGGTTTATTCTCTAATGATGATTTTAATAAATCAACAGGAAGTCTTTCATTTATAAATCTTCTATTGTATAGGTTCGTCAATTCATCCTTTACCAGTATCCGATTCATTTGCTCGATAGTAGAAAGCATCTTCATTTCACATCCATATTCTCCGTTTTGCATTAATAAGCTATTAGTAGCATCTTTGAGCAACTCTATTACGAATTTTTTTCTATGAATTGATATAGGAACTGCTGTTATCATGAAAATTTTATTACTGCTGTATTCCATCTTAATAAAAGTATTATCCTCATTGTATGCTCTTATAGAAACACAGTTTTCACAAATCACGTTTGCTTTCCAGAGCTTATAGCACTCCGATTCTATTTTGCATAATACACCTTCCTTTAGTTCCAATACTTCCTTCTTCATCGGATCTACAATTCTCATAACATCATACATTTTTTCAAATAGTTTGACTTTATCTGCAATGATATCGAATTCATTCATAAACTCACCCCCCAATACACGCTATACGAAGCTGCTTCCTCTCATTACCAGTACTTTTAGTCTGTATGGCTCTTTGCTTTTCTTTTACATTTGATTGCTGCAACAATTATCTGAAGAAACCACAGCATCTATGTTTGCATCAGTCAAAACCAGTCACTCTATTTTTACAAAACCTTCATCTGTATTATTTATTAAATTATACTAGTTTTCGACATTTTTCGTCAATCATGTAAAACAGCCATTATTGATTATACCCTCCGATAAACTAAATTCATGAAAAGCAAAAAAACTCTGCTGCTTTAGATTTGCGCCGAATAGTCTATAGACAAAAATAAAGAAAGCCTTCTTGATACACATATAAAGTATGCGGTACTTTGTGTGTATCAGGAAGGCTTAATTCAAAGCAGCTAATTAAATAGATTTTATAGTTCTTTTCTTATAGCACTGCTTTCTCTTCTTGCTTATTTATAAACTTCTCAAAATGTGTTATTTCATTAATATCTATTTTAGGTCTCTTTAGGCAGACCTCTGTTGAGTATCCTATGGGTAATAAACCAATTGGTTCATGAGATTTCGGCAGTCCCAGAACTTCAGACAGCTCTTTTTTTCTGAAGCCGCTTACGTAACAACTGGCTAAACCCAGATATATTGCTCCCAGAAGCATATTTTCTATGCATGCGGAGGTATCAAGGTATACCAGAGAGTTAAGTGAGGTCTCACCGTACCGTTTCTTCACCTTATCTCTATTGGCGCATACTACTATGAATACCGGTGCAGAAAGAAGCCAATTTTGAGGTTTTCCATCTACTTCGTTATTTCCAATAAATGTTGTATCTACTATAGCTCTTTTGTTTTCCTCATCTCTAACGACTATGAATTCCCACGGCTGAATATTGCCTGCCGAAGGAGCTGCATGCCCGTATTCGAGAATCTTGTGCACCCACTGATATGGTATCTCTCTATCCAGATATGATCTTACGCTTCTTCTTTGACTGATAATGTCATCAAAGTTCATGCTCTTCCCCCTTTACCTATATGCACTATTTCCAAACAGTATTTAACACCCTAAGAATATTTCCACCCAACACCTTTTTAATATCAGCATCAGAATAATTTTCCTTTACTAACCATCTTAATATATTTTTTGAGCTTTCTGTGGGGTTTTCTAAGCCCTTTACATACTTAACTCTGTCAAAGCTGTCTTTTGCTTGAGTATTCTTGGTTGACAGCTGCTTACTGTACACCTCATGGAGGCCCGCATGATCACCATACAGAGCATCCGGACCAAAGCTTACATGGTCAATTCCGACTAAATCTACAATATATTTAAAATGCTCCATATATGAATCGATTGAATGGAGAGGATAATTCTTAGTAAGGGTGGTATGGGGCGCAGCCTCTATACCTATTACCCCGCCCTTGGCTGCACAAGCCTTCAGCACATCATCAGGGAAAAGCCTTTTGCTGTCCCACAGTGCCCTAGCCCCGACATGAGTAAGAAATATAGGGTGCCTGCTTACATCTATAACATCCAGTGTAGTCATATAGCCTGTATGGGAACAGTCAATAGCCATACCCACCTTATTCATTCTCTCTACAGCCTTTTTACCAAATACGGTAAGTCCGCCGTCTTTATCCTCTTTTATGCCGGAACCCAAGGAATTCGCTTCACTGTAAGCAATACCCATCATCCTGACGCCAAAGCCGTATAGTACATCTATCCTATCTAGTTCATTCTCTATTGGAGCAGAGCCTTCAATACTTGGAATCCAAGCAATTTTCCCTTTCCTATGAGCCTTTAGTATATCTTCTACTCCTTGACACCTGATAAGCATGCTTTGATGTGCCAAATCACAGAGTCTCATGCCTAAGTCATACAGCACCTCATCCCACTTCCAGCCATTGGCCGAAGTGATGGTGCAGGTTCCATCCAGCATATTGTCAAACACAGCATCATAGTAGGACTTTGACAGCCCTTCATAGGCACAGTGGTCCCTGCCTGCTCTGGTGTATTGAAATACCTCATTCAGGTTCTCCGGCAGAAGAGTAGGATGCTCGTGGAGAGATATGAAAACACTGTCTCTGGCTAAGCCCACTGCCCTTTTCTCCTGTTCTTCATCCAGCGGTACCAGATATTCCTCCACCCTGTTCAGCTCATCTGCAAGCTTAAATCTTTGGAAGTCGTGCTCATCCAAGTAGCTGTAGGCTTTGTATCCGTCATACTTTTTATCTGTACCCAACTGCACCCCTCCTATTTTCTTCTTATATATAAGTCCTCTAAGCCTCTGACTCTTTTGCTTTTTATCTTGGGAGGCGTTGAAAATGCAGTTTTTGAATGCATCAACCCGCTTCCTACTATAGCTTCTGCTGCCTTTAGTCCAACCAGGGACGGGTTTACCACCGGTACCTTGACAGCTTTTTCTATTTCCTTTGCTACATCCAGGAAGCCCATGGACATGCAGCCGAGAACTAAGACATCCGCCCTATCCTCTTTGACTGCTCTTTCTCCTGCCTTAATAATCTTCTCCAGGGACCTTTCCCTGTCAACTCTTAAATCAAGCACAGGTATATTGACAGACACTACGGATGCAAGCTTATCAAGCACTCCTGCCTTATAAGCAAGCTCATAGCTGCTTGCAATCATACTGTCTTCTATAGTAATTATTGAGAATCTATGTCCAAGCATTGCTGCATAAAGCATGCTTGTCTGACCAGGACCAACCACAACCATATTGTCTGTCAGTTCTCTCATAGCATCTAAGCCCGGATCCCCTGCACAGCCTAGAATCGCTGCATCATAACCCTTTTTCTCCAAATCAAAAATAAGGCTTGCTGTAGCTGGTATGCTTAAATATTCCTCATACATACTCTCAATGGAGGCCGGACCCTCTTCTACTGTGGCTATATCGACCTCAGTGCCCGGAAATGCCCATTCTTTAAGCATATTTTCCCTTCTGACTGCTTCTTCTTTATCCATTAGTCCCGGAACTACATAAACTACCTTCATTTGCTAACACCCACTTTTTATCGTATTTTCTATACCCAGGCTTCCTTTAGGACTCTTAAGACATTGCCTCCGATAACCTTCTCTATATCTTCATCCGAATATCCGGCCTTAACAAGATATCTAAGTATATTCTTTGAAGCCTCAGTTGGGTTTTCTATACCTTTGACATATTCAACTTCTTTAAAATCATTTGTATTGCCTTGAGTACCCTTTGTTGACAAATGTGCTGCAAATGCATGATGCAAGCCTACGTGGTCTCCGTATAAAGTATCAGGTCCAAAGGCTACATGGTCGATTCCTACCAGATTCTTAACGTATTCAAAGTGTTCCATGTATGAATATATGGAGTGCTCAGGATTGTTCTTTGTAAGTGTTGTATGAGGTGCTGCCTCTATGCCTATTACGCCGCCTTTTTCTGCACATGCCTTCAGTACATCATCCGGAGCAAGTCTTTTACTGTCCCATAGAGCCTTCGCTCCAACGTGAGTCATGAATATGGGTTTTGTACTATGTTTGATTACATCCTTTGTGGTTTCTATACCGACATGAGAGCAATCTATGGCCATTCCTACCTTATTCATTCTCTCTACAGCCTTTTTACCGAAGACAGTAAGTCCGCCGTCTTTATCCTCCTTTAAGCCGGAGCCAAGCTGATTAGACTCGCTGTAGGTAATTCCCATTACCCTTACGCCAAAGCCATACAGCATATCTATTCTATCCAGCTCATTCTCAATAGGAGCCGCGCCTTCTATTACAGGCACCAAGGCGATTTTTCCTTCTTTATGAGCTCTATATATGTCCTCAACCTTCTCACATCTTATGATAAAATCCTGATGTGCCAGGTCACATAGTCTTATGCCCAAATCCTGCAGTACTTCGCTGAACTTCCAGCCGCTTTTGGAATGAATTGTACAGGTTCCGTCCATCAGGTTATCAAAAACACAGTCCAGATAGCTTCTTGACAGCTCTTCATATGCGCAAGGCTGTCTTCCTTCCCTATTGAACTCAAATACATCTCTTCCCAAGTTTTTTGGGAATAAAACAGGATGCTCATGTATTGATATGAAAATCTTTTCTTCTGCCAATCCTTCAACTCTTGCTTCTTCATTCTCGTTCAAGGGTATCAAATACTCTGGAAACACCTTGTCTCCATCGCATAGTTCAAAGCTTCTGTAGTCAACACCTTCTTCAAGGTATTGGTATGCTTTATATCCTTTATATTGTTTTTTCAGACCCATTTTAACCCCTCCTGTATTTATATAACCGCTGCCCGAGGGCAGCAGTTATATCACCTAACTTATTATTTTTCTATATATGCTTTACCTAATGATTGCGGAGCAACCAAGCCTTTCAGGTTTGACGGATAGATTGACAAGCCCTTAACCTTGTTGCTGTATGCAAAGCTTAACTTCTTAACAACCATTGGTACGTCAGGAATTTCCTTTACAATTTCCTTTTGGAAGATATCCATGTTCTTCATTATATCTTCTTCAGATATAGCTGATTGCATTGCAAGCATTGCATCATCAGCAGCCTTGTTGTTCCAGCCCATCCAGTTCAAGCCTGCTGTTGACAGGAACAAAGTGGACATTGATGACTCTACGTCGTCGATTATACCCCAAGTATTGATAGTAAGCTGCCAATCCTTAGTGTTGTATAGCTTGTCGCTTTGTACTGCTTTGTCCATTGGAGTTGGAACTATCTCAATACCGATGCTCTTCATATTGTCAACTAATATTCTTGCTACCTTTTCGTGTTCGCTTACACTGTTTGCAAACATAAGTGTGAAGCTTAGCTTAGCACCATTTGGAGCATTCAGTACGCCATCGCCGTCAGTATCTTTGTATCCGGCATCAGCCAGAACCTTCTTCGCTCCCTCAACATCATTGCTTGGTAAGTCGTTTCCTATTTGGAACTTCTGATAAACCGGTGAAACTATTCCAGGCATCGCTACCGCATCACCATCGAAAGCGAAATCTATTACCTTATTTCTTTCAACTGCCATTGCCATAGCTTTTCTTACGTTTACATCACTAAGTAATGCATCCTTAAGATTTATTGCCATGTGCTCATATCCAAGTGACATGTTTCTTTCTACTTTAAAGTTTGCATCAGCTTCCAGCTCTTTCGCTGCTGTTGCCGGTACTTCCTTTGCAGTAAGGTCTATATCTCCTGATTTAAGCGCAAGCACCATTGTGTTTACGTCCGGATATGGCTTGAATATTACCTTGTCCAAGTAAGGCTTGCCTTCCGGTGAACCAAACCACTCATCAACACTTTCCAATATATAGTATTGACCTCTCTCATATTCAGTCAGCTTAAAAGGTCCAAGACCTACAGGCTGGTCATTTGTAAAGTTCTTAACATCCTCAACCTTAGACCAGATGTGCTCCGGAACTATTCTTTGCCAGAATCCAATTGTAGTTATGAATGTTGGGAAAGGAGCAGACAAATTGAACACTATTGTCTTGTCATCCGGTGTCTCCCATGTTACACCCTCCAGAACTGCCGATTGCCATTGCAGCTTGTTGTCATATAAAGTCTTATATGTGTAGGCAATATCCTTTGAAGTAAGAGGTGTTCCATCCTGCCACTTCAAGCCGTCTTTAAGAGTTACCGTTACCTTTAGACCATCTTCGGAAATCACAGGCTCTTCGATAATATAAGGAACCTTGTTTCCATTCTCGTCCAACTCCATAAGAGTAGGATATATAAGGTTTAATATCCATGAACCTGCCATATCATTTCCTGTCAGCGGGTTTAGTGTATCAGGGTCTGCATAGGTTCCTATAGTCAGAGTTCCTCCAAATTTGTCAGCTGCAGGTGCCGGATTATTTGCGCCTCCATCCGATACCTCTTTAGGCGAGCAGGCTGCTAAGACTGATATGCCTAATACAAATGCTAATACTAGTGCTAATACTTTTTTCATAATTCATCCTCCTAAATTTTATTTTTTATTTAATACAACTTCGCCGGCAAGGGTCTTTAAAACTCTGCCATCTTCAAGGGTCAACTTACCATTGACTAAAACATAATCCACTCCGCTGGCATTAACCAAAGGATTTGTGTAATCAATTTCTGTTGGTGAAGGGTAGCTGTAATTATCTAAATCAATGACTGCTATATCAGCCTTCATTCCTTCCTTTAACAAGCCCCTGTCATTTAATCTGAACTGTTGGGCTGCCAGGGATGTATTCCTTCTTACGATTTCCTCAACTCTCACGCCGCCCTGACGGTACATATCCATGAATATCGGGAAGCCGCCTCGTCTTTGAAGCTCATACCAAGCACCCGGATCCCACGGCTCTCCGAAGATTGTATCAGTGCCAACCATTACTAGAGGGTTGTTCTGGATATTCTTCGGATGAGGTCCTATAGGGAAGTCCTTTCTGCTAGGTCCGCCAAGCCAGAAGGTATAGTTGTCATTATCATCTGCCAGCAAATCAAGCAGCAGCTCCTTTGGTTCAGCTATTTCTCTGTTTTGTGCAATCTCCTCAACAGTCCCTTCAACTCCCTTATCAAACAATTCTGAGGATATTGACATGATGAATTGTATCAGTCTGTCCTTTCTGGTACAGTGCCCTGTGCTTCTAGGTATAGTATCTACTGCTATTTCAATGCCTCTGTTTCTTGCCTCCAGGATAGCATCGAAGGATTCAGGGGATGTAGCCGTTAAGTGAGAAACCTGCACCCTTGCCCCTGACTTTTCTCCTATCTCTATAGCTTCCAATGTAGACTCCAGATATCCGGCATAGTATCTTGCATGAGTCGCATACACGCCGTCATAGTCTGCTATAACCTTGGCACATTTTATTATCTCCTCGGTATCTGCATATCTGCTTGGTATATAGGACAGGCCTGTAGAGATGCCTAGGGCTCCATCCTCCATTCCTTCCTTTATATACCTGAGTATATCTGCTTCTTCCGTCGGTGTTGGCTGTCTGTCCTTAGAACCTCCCATAGCTGTCCATCTGATTGTTCCATGGCCCAGCAGGAATCCCAGGTTTATGTTGGTTCCCTTTTTCCTTACAACCTCGCAATATTCTTTGAAATTGCTCCATTTTGGCTGCTCTTTGTTGTATTTGTCCTTTGCTTCCTCGGATATCAGACCGTTTAGGTAGAAATATTCAAATACATTGGCTGAGTCCAAGGGAGTTACAGAGTGTCCGCAGTTGCCATTTATAGTTGTTGTAACGCCTTGCTTTAGAAATACGTCAAACATGCTGTCATTTAAAACAACAGTTTCTTCATGTACATGGGGATCGATAAATCCCGGAGAAACCATTTTTCCCTTTGCATCAATAACCTTTTCTGCATCACCCTCTATTTTTGTTGCAAGCTTTACTATCTTATCTCCTTTTATTGCAACCTCTCCGTAGAAGCCGGGGTTCCCTGTTCCATCTACGATAAATCCATTTTTTATAATAATGTCATAGCTGCTCATCTAAGCTCTCCTTTCTAAATGCTAATAATCATGCTTTCTAAGTCTTTTGGATACTTTGTAAGAACCTCGCATCCGTCCTCTGTTATCAAAATGTTATCTGAATGTCTGAATCCGGAAAGGCCTTCTATATAAATTCCCGGCTCACTGGAAAATACCATGCCAGGCTTCATTACTGTGTCATCTCCTGCTGCTACATATGGCGGCTCATGCTCCTCTAAGCCCTTGCCGTGACCAGTCCTATGCTTTATATAGTCTCCATAACCTGCATCCGTGATAAACCTGATCACCTCCTTCTCTACCTCTTCACATACTGCCGAAGGCTTCATCAGGCTAATGCCTAGCTGCTGAGCTTCCCTCATCACGTTAAAGGCCTCAATTCTTTTTTTATCCGGCTGTCCAACAAAAAAGGTTCTTTCACATTCTGTCCTGTAGCCCCATACATTGGCACCGCAGGATAGTATCATGGTATCTCCCTTTTCTACCGTCTTTCCGCTTGGAAGGGCATGAGGCATAGCCGTCCTTAGACCGCTGGGAACCAAGGCTCCTGCAGGACCTCCCGGTACATATATAACCTCACCCAAATCCTCAATCATTTTGTCAACAGTTTCAGTTATCATCCTGTTCAATAGCCCCAGCTCTGTAACTCCGGGCTTCAGCATCTCCTTACCCTTCATAACGATATAATCAGAGTAATATGCCGACTTCCTGAGCATTTCCGCTTCTTCTGCCGACTTGATTTGTCTTATAGTCATAACGTAGTCCCATATTTGGACTTTAGTGAAGATTTCATTTAATCTTTTGTGCCCGCTCAAGTCTATTTGGTCTACTATCACACTTTTTACACCTGAAACATTTTTTTTGATAAAATCGTATAAGTCTGCTTTTGCACTAAAATCGTCATCATAGGCATATACCTCATTAAAGTGCTCAAGCCTTTTTGCTTCATGATACTCCATCTTCGGTGTAAATCCATATACCTTTCCGGACTTATGAATGAATAGTACTACAGGTCTTTTACCGGGATGATAGTAAAGTCCCATGTAAAAGACATTATAGGGATTAAATATCAGATATCCGTCAACGTCCTCTTTATTAACAAAGTCCACTACTTGTCCAATTCTTCTTTTATATTCAGCTAAGGTAAAACCACCCACAGCTACCCCTCCTATTCTCTGCTTATTTTTGGATTCAGTGCATCTCTTATGCCCATGCTCAGGAAGTTAAATGATATAACAAAGAGCATAATAGCTATACTAGGGAATAAGGAGTACCACCAAGCAGACTGAAACGCCCCGCTTTTGTAAGCATTGTGCAGTATCTTACCCCAACTGTAAGTTAATGGATCTCCCAGTCCTAAGAAGCTTATGGAGGACTCTGTGATAATTGAAGTAGCCATTACAATTGTCAGGTTTACGAAGATTGGAGTAGAAGCGTTGATAAATATATGCTTGAATATTATGCTTCTAGTCTTAATCCCCAGGCTTTTGGCTGCTTCTATATACTGCATTCCGCAGACCTTAAGAGTCGATGCCCTGGTTATTCTTGCTATGCTCGGCCAAGAGAAAATCCCTATTATCAAAGCAACTGTGTTTATACTTGAAGACTTGGTAACAGCTGCAGTTATAATCATAAGGGGGAGCATAGGTATCGTTAAGAACACTTCTGTGATACCCATGCCGATAGTATCGTAAATTCCTTGATAATACCCTGAAAACAGACCTATGGGTATTCCAATTGCCATAGCTACTAATACTGCTATTACACCAACCTTTATTGAGGACCTTGTACCCCATATAACCTGAGAAAACAAGTCCAATCCCATATCGTCTGTTCCAAACAAATGCTTTGCCGCAGGCGACAGGAGTTTATCCTCGTAGGCTCCATATCCTGCTACCGGCTCAACAATCAGCGGTGCCAATACCGTTATCAATATCAGTAATAAAACTCCAAAGAATCCTATCATTCCTAAAGGATGCCTTAGAAATAACTTTATCTCCTTTTCCCATCTGTTTTCTTTAACCTTCTTGTTCTTAATCTTCAACTCTTGCTTTACTGATTCAGAATTCATCCTTAATCACCCCTAACTTAATTTAATTCTTGGGTCCAAATAGGCTAACAGCACATCGGTGATAATGTTCATTATAATAACGCTTAAGGATAAGATTATAAACGAACCCTGAAGTATGGGGAAATCCTGCTGGCTGACTGCCTGATAAACCATCCTGCCTACTCCCGGATAAGCAAATACGGTTTCTGTCAGCACCGCTCCGCCTACCATACTTCCCAGCATAAGTCCTGCTGCCGTAACTGTAGGAACCATTGCATTCTTGGATGCATGCTTCCACAGTACTCTTCTTTCTTTCATTCCCTTTGATCTGGCAGTCCTTATATAGTCCTCAGACAGAACATCGATTACGCTTCCCCTTGTGTATAGTACATAATTAGCAAGATGTATAAGCATCAATGTGACTACCGGCAATATAAGATGTTTTCCGACATCCAAGAAATATTCCAGTCCTCCATCTACCCCGGGAGTGTAAGCTCCTCCTACGGGAAGTATTGCAAGCTTATATCCAAAGTAGTATAGCAGGGTAAAAGCAAGCCAAGGTACAAATATCGATATGCCTAAGATGGCGATTGTATTCACTGCCTGATCAAACTTGCTGCCTCTTTTAGATCCGGAATATATACCCAAAGGTATACCGACAGCCATGGCCACTACTTGCGTGATTACCATCAGCAGCAATGTCCAGGGCAG
>JAQZBM010000323.1 GCA_029238945.1 Clostridia bacterium | reverse complement strand
TGCACATGAGAACCTGAGGTTATGCCAGTATCTCCTACCTCCGCTATTACATCACCCTGATTAACCTTTTGTCCTTGCTCCACAAGTATTTTAAAGCAGTGTGCATATACTACTTCATAGCTTCCGCTTTGTATTCTTACAAACTTACCGTTGTATTCATCCTCTCCCACTTCCTTGACGCTGCCTTTGGTGGAGGACTTAATTGGTGTACCCATTTCTGCATCTATGTCTATGCCGGTATGAAATTTAGTTGTATTGAATACCGGGTGCACCCGCTCGCCAAAGGGAGACGTAACTACTCCGTCTATAGGCATTATGAAGGTTATGCTGCTGTCATCCTCTGTTATCTCAAGAGTCTTCTTAGCCTCAGGTATAATAGTCCTGAAGTTCTTGAAAGTATCTACTGCGCTGTCAAGGCTTATATTCCAGCTCATGACTTCCCTGACGCTTTGTGAAATGCTGTTTGTCAGCATGGTATTTATATTGTTTATTAATAACAAAAATGCAACAATGACTAAAGCAATGAAGGTCTGTAAAAGCAGCTTGTCTAGGTATGTCCTGTTTCCGGACCTTTTAAAGCTGAAGATATCCCCAAACTTCTTATATTCATTAACGTATCTGATTTGTGAAGTTTCATCAAAGTGCTTGTCGTCCATAAAATCTCCTCCCTCGTTTCCGGTTCAAGTAAATTATTATAGCTTTTGTTTAAATATATTTTAGGAAGCAAGCTTTTATGTACAAAACTTCGAAATTAACAGGAGTAAATTTCGTATGCTGAAATACCAGTTTTAATTCTCCTTGATAAGAAAAAAACTGCTGATAAGCTCAGCAGTTAAACTGATATATCTAGAATTAAAACTGGTTTATAGAAGATACTTAATTTACGAGTTAGTGTACTCTGTGAAGAATTGCAGGAAAAATACGTAAGGCGAGCATGGAGGTGAGCCGCCCCGTACATGGACACGAGGTCCCCTCAAAGAGGGCAACGTCGAAGACGGCAGCATCTACGGGGGTAGAATTTTTACTGCAATGCAAACAGTACAGTACACTTAGGAGTAAATTTCGTATGCTGAAATAACCAGTTTTAATTCTCTCGGATAAGAAAAAAACTGCTGATAAGCTCAGCAGTTAAAATTTACCATTATCTTTCATTTTCTTGATTGGAATATTGGCAACCAAGGCAGGGACTGATGTGTTATCAATATCCCTTTTGGTCCTTGTAAGATTTATCTCCAATCCTTCTTCATCTATTTCCATGTAATCAGATATAACTCCGATTATTTCTCCCTTAATCATCTCAAGAAATTGAGGAGAGACATTGGCACGGTCATGGATCAATACCAGCTTAAGGCGCTCCTTAGCAATGTCCTTACTGCTGTTATCCGGCTTATTAAACATTTTAAACAGGTCCATACCTTATCCTCCTTACTTCTTTTTACCCAAACCAAACATCTTGGCAAGCTTTGACATAAATCCCTGATCTGTTTCCAGATTCATAAAGGGCACATCTTCTCCCGTGACTCTCTTTACAATATTTCTGTATGCTTGTCCTGCCAAAGATTCATTGCTTGTAACAGCCGGTTCTCCGCGGTTTGTAGATACAACGATATGCTCATCATCAGGTACAACACCTAAAAGCTCAATAGCCAATATATCTATCATATCGTCTATATTCATCATATCTCCGCGCTTTACCATATCAATCTTTAATCTATTGATAATAAGACGCGGGTTCTTCAGTCCGTTTGCCTCCAAAAGGCCTATTATTCTGTCTGCATCTCTGACTGCAGAAACCTCAGGTGTAGTAACAACAATTGCTTTGTTTGCTCCTGCAATTGCGTTTTTGAAGCCCTGCTCTATGCCTGCAGGACAGTCTACTATTACATAGTCAAATTCGCTTGCCAGCTCTGAAGTCAATTGCTGCATTTGCTGTGGTGTAACTGCGTTTTTGTCCTTTGTCTGCGCAGCCGGCAATAAGTACAGGTTGCTAAACCTTTTATCCTTAATTAACGCTTGTCTCAATCTGCAGACACCGTCTACAACATCAACTAAATCATATACTATTCTGTTCTCTAAACCCATTACTACGTCAAGATTTCTCAGTCCGATATCAGCGTCTACCAGTACAACACTTTTTCCTTCCAAGGAAAGGCCTGTACCTAGATTTGCTGTTGAAGTAGTTTTTCCAACGCCACCTTTACCGGACGTAACGACAATAACTTCACCCATTGTATAACCTCCATAATTTCAACATATGAATAATCCAATACATACCGGAATCCTTTATCTGTTAGGCAGATAAGGTTCAACGAATATCATGCCGCGTTTTACTACTGCCATTTCCGGCACCGCCACTCTTGCACCAAGACCGTCAGGAGACCTGGTAATTATATCACCTATTCTTATTTGCGCCGGCTGCAGGTTCAATGCTGCAACAAAAGCTTCATAATTTCCGTTAGAGCCTGCGTGAGCCACACCTCTCATTGTTCCCATAACTACTATGCAGCCTGTAGCCTTAATTTGAGCGCCGGGATTCACGTCTCCTATGATTAC
>JAQZBM010000322.1 GCA_029238945.1 Clostridia bacterium | reverse complement strand
AGTGTAGTTAAAGCTGCAGCAGAGAAGGGCATAAAGCTTGGTCTATTGAGGCCTATCACATTGTTCCCGTTCCCGACCGAAGCCTTCGAGAAGGTAATAAGTACTCCAAAAGCTTTCCTAACCGTTGAAATGAGTTCAGGACAAATGGTTGAGGACGTTCGTCTTACAGTTGAAGGAAGAAAGCCTGTTTACTTCACCGGAAGAATGGGCGGTATGATTCCTACCCAAAAAGATATATTAGCAAAAGTTGAAGAGATATTAAGAGGCTAAAAGAGAGGAGAGCTATAAATGGCAGTTGTTTTTAAAGCACCGCATGCATTGTGCGATGTTCCCATGCATTATTGCCCCGGATGTACCCACGGTACATCTCACAGACTCGTAGCGGAAGCTATTGATGAGCTTGGTATCGAGGGAAAAACCATAGGTATTTCACCTGTCGGCTGTTCTTATAATAATTATCTGTATTTTAACTGTGATATGATTCAGGCACCTCATGGACGTGCTCCTGCGGTTGCAACCGGAGTTAAGAGAAGCTTGCCGGATCATGCTGTGTTCACTTACCAGGGCGATGGTGACCTTGCAGCTATAGGTACGGCAGAAATTGTCCATGCCGCTGCAAGAGGAGAAAATATAACAGTCATCTTTATCAATAATACTATCTACGGCATGACATCCGGTCAGATGGCACCTACAACATTGCTTAACCAGGTTACAACAACATCTCCCTATGGAAGAAATGCAAAGGATCACGGTTTTCCTATAAGAATGAGTGAAATGCTTGCTACTCTTGAAGGACCTGCTTACATAGAGCGGGTTTCGCTTCACGATGTAAAGCATATCATCAAGGCCAAGGCAGCTGTTAAAAAAGCATTTAAGACTCAGCTTGCCGGAAAGGGCTTCTCAATGGTTGAGATCCTTTCAACCTGCCCTACAAACTGGGGGCTTGATCCAATGGAGTCTTTAAAACGTGTTGAAAAGGAACTCATTCCGCACTATCCGCTCGGCGTTTTTGTCGGTGCAGACTTGGAGGTTTAAAATATGTTACTGCATGAAATCATTATTGCTGGCTTCGGCGGCCAGGGCATTCTTTCTGCAGGAAGGCTTTTGGCCTATGCAGGCATGGTCGATGACATGGAGGTTTCATTTTTACCCTCCTATGGCCCTGAAATGCGCGGAGGAACAGCGAACTGCATGGTTGAAATATCATCGGAGCCTATTGCTTCACCTGTTCTTAATAACTGCTCAGCATTGATTGTTATGAATAATCCATCTTTGGAGAAGTTTGAAAGCTGGGTTAAACCGGGCGGAGTTCTCATAACAGACAGCACTTTGGTTCAGAAAAAGGTAAAGAGAACAGATATAAAAGTGATTGAAGTTCCGGCAACACATCTGGCCAATGAGGCAGGAAACAAAACTTATTCCAATATTATTCTTCTGGGTAAGCTTATTAAGGAGACTGGCTGTGTCAAAGTAGAATGCTTTGAAAAAGCTCTTTACAGCGTATTATCCAAGAAAAAGCATTATATGATACCTGAAGAAATGGAAATTCTAAAGGTTGGTATGGAATTTTAAGCAAAAGAATGGGACATGGGGACAGGTTCATTGTCCCGGGACATGGGGACAGGTTCATTGTCCCAGCATTATATGGCATAATATCAATAAAAAACTCTCGAATGTACTTTCGAGAGTTTTTTTTAAGGGGTGGGACATGGAACCTGTCCCCTTGTCCCTTGTCCCCTTGTCCCAGCTTTTTATCCCATCATTTCTTTAAGGTTTACTTTAATTTCGCGAAGTATTTTGACAGATAGCTCAGTTCTAAGATCAACTATATTTGCCGTGCTGTATTTAGTCTTGGTTTTGGGATTATAGAAAACCCTTACTACAGGACGTGTAAGATTTACAGGATTATTCTTTACTACAATTGCTATATTCCCGTTGCTTAAAAGAACGATACTTCCTTCGGTATAAATAGGGATAATCTTCATAAACTCATCTACCATGGATTTGTCAAAGACATGCCCGGATGCACCAATAATATATTCAACAGCATCAGTGGTATGAAGGACGTTTTTGCTGTTCGTATCGTTTATAACATAGTCATACTCATCACAAATAGTTATGATACGTGCTGAATAATGAATCTTGTCACCAGCAAGCCCCATAGGATAACCGCTGCCATTAAAGTGCTCATGATGCATGAGAATAGAGATTTTAGTAGTTGCTGAAGCTTCGTCATTGTCTTTAATAATATTGTAGCCTAAAACAGGATGCATTTTTATTTCTGCTGTTTCAGATTCAGTCAATTCTCCGGTTTTATTAAGTAAGGCAGGTGAGATGAAGGCCTTTCCGATATCGTGCATTAAGGCACCCAGAGCAATACTCTTAACCTTTGATATGGGCAATGAAAGTTTGTTTGCCAATGCTATTGCCATGACACAGACATTCACGCAGTGGGCGAATGTTTGCTCATCCTGCATACGAATATCCTTAACATTGATAATATCAATTTTCCGGGAGAGGATCTCGTCCAGAATGGAATCTACAATACCATTTATAT
>JAQZBM010000072.1 GCA_029238945.1 Clostridia bacterium | reverse complement strand
TTGTAATCAGGACCACCTTCTTGCTGCTCAGCATGTCCAGTATCTCGTATAAATATGGGTATACAAAGGGCTCTCCAATGCCGCAGATGACAACTCTCTGGAAGCCCTTGATGCGCTCCAAAAGCAGCTTAGCATCCTCTAGACTCAGATGTTTATCCCTTCTCTCATTGAGCTTCCGAGTGCAGTAAATGCAGTCAAGGGGACAATAGGTAGTAAGCTCAATTCCAATGGTATTGGATTTCTGATTGATACTTTGAAGTATTTTATTCTTCAAAACCTCATTGTCTAATGCTTGCATATAATTCACCACTTTCAATTTTCCCCATCCGCATCATGAAGCACGACTCGCATAAATAGCCTTTTCTAAACTCTTGATACTTCTCAGAACTCCAAAGCTCCTCAAAGGATTGGTCAACCAGATTCCCCACGATATAATTGCTGTGCAGTGCAAAGCCGCAGGGGAAGAAGTCGCCCTTCAGATTGACAAAAGGTAATATGGAGTCAATTTGTATACAGCAGTATGAATGGAAGGGGTCGTCTGTTATTATCCTGTTTTGCTTAGCCAGCAGCCTTGCTTTTTCTATATTTGAAGCTATCTCGTTATAGTTTCTCGCTATAAATTCCTCCTGCCCCCAGGGCAGTGAATAGTGAACTATCTTAAAGCCATGCCGGACAGCAAATTCCATTATCTCAGACAAATCCTTGTAGTTTTTCTCATTTACTGTGCAGTTTAAGAGTGTCATGACTTTTGGATTGGCTTCCTTGAATTTGCTCATGGCAGCCAAATTATCCAGCAAAATATCATAGCGGTATTGTGCACCGCATATTGCCTTTATCTTGTCCTCCGATACCGCATCTATGGAGAAAATAATCAGCTTCAATTTGCCGCTTCCCTGATTTAGCTTGTCAAACTCTATAGGAAGCATGCCGCTGGAAATAATGGTGATGCCTTTGACGGGAGTTTCATCTGTCATCTGGTAAAACATAGGGTTCATGAAGCTTTCACCGATGCCGCAGTATACTGCATTTTCGATAGACCCGCTTTCATGCATGCGCTCAGTAATCTTCCTATAGCTACCAATATCAATGTTTTCACCTTTTCCGGCGCGTTCACAATAGGTACAGTTAAGGGGACACTTGCTTGAAACTTCGATGGATATGGATGTAGGCCGTGTATTCAAAAATCTTAAAGGATTCAAAGCATTTCCTCCTTCCTTATTTACGAAAAGCCCCTATGAGAATTTGAACTTGTTCATAGAGCAGGTATCACAATGATTGACCCTTTTAAAGGAATCCCATGCTGCACTGTTTAGAATCTCCTGCATATTGCTGCTGAATATATTGCCAACCACCGATACCCCCTTGTCATGGGAGCAGCAAGGTCTGACATAGCCCTTAAGGGATATGTAGGGCACTATATAGCCATTGTATTGGCAGTACATTGTATCAGGAAGGTTGACCTCAACACTCTTACCGGCAGCATAGTCCTGAGCCTCCCTCAGCTTATCAGCAATCAGTTCGAAGTTGTCCCTGACCCATTTCTGATTAGAGGTAGGCAAAAGGAAATTCAAGGCTTGTGCCTCATGTTGGGCAGCAAAATCAACCATCTTGACCAAAGTATCCAGATTTCCTTCTCCCAAGACGAAATTAATGGCAACCTGACACTTCTTGGCTCTGGCCATGCTCTCCAGATTTTGCAGCAGTACATGTGTCCTATATCCCTTGCAGGATAGCTTCATAGTCTCTTCATCAGGCCCGTCCACTGAGAAGGTGATGCTTTGAATATTGTTGTATTTGAACAGCTTTGCAGTGTCTATGGGTATAGTCCCGTTGGAGACCAGCTGAATGCTGCGATCCTTTGCAATTCCTAAGAAGTCATAAATCCGCGGGTGTACAAACTGTTCTCCCATTCCGCACAGCAGAATTGCTGCCTGTTTATCGATACTGTCCAGTATTGACTTGAATTTGTCTTCTGACAAGAAGGTCCCGGTCAAGTTCATTTTGGAACGATAACAGTAGCTGCAATCTAAATTGCATCTATCGGTTAATTCAATCATAATCAAATTATATTTTGAGGCTGCTGTAGCTAAATCAAACATATAATCCTCCTAACAGTCCATAGTAACGAGGTCTCAGAAAATTGCTTTCATGTCAACAAAGCGCCGTAATACACCTGCTGAGCTTTTCTTCTCTTGACTCTGATTTGAAAAAATAGTCTCAGTCATTCTGGCATAACCTACAACCCCGGTTTCCACATCCGAGGTGATGATGCCGTCATAGTAGGAATAGCCCTGCTTCTGCAGCTGTTTCTGGCTTGTACTATGTCGGCAGTCGAAACAGGCTTCACTGCACCTGAACTCAAATACCCTCTGCAGCCTGCCTCTATACAAACCTTCTCCCACATATGCAGCATAGACATCGCCGCTTGTAAAATTTGAATCCTTGCCATAGAGACCAACTGACATATCGCACTGCACCTTGGACAGGGATTCCACCCTCACCATTTCACCGCTGCTCTCAAATATCTTTGCATCAGATATAATATGAGATATGGTCTGGTCCATACCTATAACATCATAGATAAATGCGTGTACTATACTGGCAGCGGGCAGCTTGGGCAAAGCACTGAAAAGCTTGTCTATACTTTCCCATTGGTTTTTTATAGCCTGCTTTATTTCGTCACCTGCCAGATAAGCTTGGTTCTCCTCTGTTGAAGCATTGAAGAGAACTCCGGAGAAGTCCTTCCCCTCCATAAAGCTCCAATGTATTGCTTTGCCTGACTGCCCCACGTACTCCATAGAGTCTATATGATAGCTCACGTCAAGCATGGCTTTATGCTTGGATATTTCCCCGGGAATTAATCTATAGCGGCTTTTCAACTCGTTTCTCACAGCAACCCCTCCGCTGTTGTCAAGGTTATCAAGCCTCATGCAGAAGTCATACTTTACTTCATTTAGGGTCTTTAATGCACTCATAAATACAACCTCAGCCTTTCATTGATTTAATGTTCTTAACCATGCAGTCCATTATCTCGTCAGGGCTCTGTATTTCTTCAAGCTGTCTTAGATACAGCTTTAGCTTATCTCTGTATTGCCTGTTGTAGGCTTCGTCATAGAGCACTGTTTCTATTGCTTTCTTCGCTTTGCTGTATGAGAAAACCGGCACCTGTGAAAATAAATCAAAGTAACTGTTTTTCTCAAGCAGAGGCTTTAAGAAGCTGCACCAGCCAAATACACTTGCCTTGAAGGGATATGCAATCTTAATGCCCTTTGTAATATGCTGATACCAATCCGGCATTCTCTTGACCGTATCCTGCAAAGCAGAGAAATCAATTATCTTATCGTTCTGAAACACAATAGCAGGGGTTTCTCTGAGGACGGCCCTGCTCAGAGTCACAGATACCAGATTGAAGGTTATGAACAAATCGCTTGCATCAATCAATCTGTTGTATTCCTCAGAAGGAATGCCCGTATGATGTATATATTTGATTCTGCTGTCTTCCAAGGGCTCTAAGGCCTCCTGACCCACATGGATAAAGGTGCAGTCAGGGCTTACCTCCTCCAGATAGTGCAGCAGCAGCCTTGACAGATTTACTATGAATCCGTCAAGCACAGGCAGTCTATGCATATTTGCATGCTCCCAGGAGGATACTGCCAGGAAAACCAGCTTTTCATCCTGCTTCATTTTCAAATCAGCCTTAATCTGCCGCTTCAGCTTCTCTTTATCCTCTTCCAGAAATCTCAATATCTCATTATTATCAAACAGTGAGAACTTCCAAATGTTCTCTCCCTTTTGCTCAATCAGATTAACCGGCACATCCTGTATGCTGAAATCACATTCGCTAAGCAAATCACGGCATCTGGTCTTTATCCCTCCATAGTAGTCTACTGAAGCCCTTGTGCTCCGATAGTTATACTCATCCAGACCTATGGTTGGGATGCCTGCAGCTTTTACAGCATCAAAGCTAAGTCCTGTCCAAGAGCTGGCGTGATGGCAGGTGTAAGGGTCTGCCAGCAGGATAAAATCAGGTCTGTATTCATTCAAAAAACCTAAAATTCTTCTCTTATTTATACCTGCACCATCAACCGGGTCCAGCAGCAGCTTATCTGTGCTTGGTGGCAATATCTTTTCATAATGCCGTGGAATTATATATGTGACATGGTAGTGCTCAGGAGACAGCTGGGAAGCAAATCTTGAGGCAATAGTAATCTCTCCGGCAGAGATGGTACCGGCAGCATATACAGCTATCCTTCTCATGCCGGCTTCCCAAACATCTTCTCTTGGATTTCTGCAACAGCTTGAGCCAGTTCCTTGTTTTGGCACACGATAAGCTTTCTGTAAAAGGACGAGACCTGATTGAAGAAGAAGTCCTTCAGTACTTGTACTCTCTTTACCTCCTCAAATTCCTTGTCCAGCATGCGCTCAGCCTCAGTATATTTTCTCAGGTTGAATATTGATTCCGCCTTTAAAAGCTTGGTTAACTGGCAGCAGGGATGGTCAGCACTGCCTTCAGCCTCTGCCAGCTCATCTATAAGCTTATCCAAATCCGCATCGTTTCTATAGTCATCGGACACCAGCATATCCAAGCGGATATTGAAATATCTTGCCAGCCACTCCTCAGGATTCTTCTGAGCTATTATGGCAAATACTCTTTGAGCTTCCACTATGGCATCCTTCTGCTGAAGTATATCGCCTTTCTCACCATAGAGGAAGCAGTATGCCGCATAGGTGTATGCTGTTTTTATATCATCAGGATCTTCATTGAACTTGTCACGGAGCAAGTCCCGTCTTTTCTCTTTCCCATTTTCAAACTTGTTCATAAATACAGCAGTTCGGAAGCATTCTTCTCTGACGGCATCAGGCATAATCATAGGATATCATCCTCCTGTGCCTTATTCTCCTCCCGGTCCAGGTCCTCATCCAAGTCCGGAGTATACACTGCCGAATCTGCCGAGAAGAATTCCTCGATATTCTCAGGGCTAAGCTTTTCGATATCCTCCTTATCCAGGGATTTAAGCAGCAATCTCTGGGATTCGGATAAATCATACTCCTGCATAGCTGCATCAGGGTCCTGCATGTACATTGCCTTGTAGTCCTCATCAATAAGCAAGCGTTCAATCAGCTCTTTCAAGGCACTATTGGAGTTTTCCTCTACCGCTTCAACTTGATTATTGTTCATGTTTTCATCCTTCATCTCTACTCTTGCCTCCTACATATTTAATATTTTTAATTATCACAAGCCTACTTTTTTCCTGAAATAATATCCGTCAATAAACATGGCATCCAAACCTGTAGTATAGAATACTCCTATGGCATCCTCCACTGAGTGTATAATCGGTTTTCCCATAATATTGAAGCTTGTATTCAGCACCAGAGGTATATTTGTCAGCTCATAAAATGCTTTTATCAGCTCATAATACTGTCGGTTCCACTCTCTGTATACTGTTTGAAGCCTTCCTGTACCGTCAAAGTGAACTACTCCGGGCACAAGCTTTCTCTTATCTTCCTTAAATACCAGAGTCCTCTCCATATAGGGGGACTCCTGAAAGTCCTCGAAGTATTCCTCGGCATACTCTGCCAGTATGGACGGCGCGAAAGGTCTGAACTCCTCCCGGAACTTTACTCTGCTATTGATGATATCCTTTACGTTGGCATTGTCCGGATTTGCCAGGATTGACCTGTTCCCTAGGGCTCTCGGTCCAAACTCTGCGCGTCCGCCTGCCCAGCCTATTATCTGATGCTCTGCAAGGCATCTTGCAGCTATGTATGGAGCCTCATCCCCTACATAGGTGACAGTTCCGGGTATTGCGAACTGCTCAGTATACTTAAGGGTTTGAGCAGAGAAGCTGCTGCCCAGATACGGCAGAAGTCTTTTCCTTGATGGCTTGCTTTCAACGTGCTCCTCGTAATAGCTCAAAAGTGCTGCTCCTACTGCATTTCCGTCATCAGACGGGGCTGCAAAGATATGCAGCTTTTCAAAGGAGGTATTGCTAATTATTTTTCCGTTGGCACTGGAGTTCAGGGCACAGCCTCCGCCTATAACCAAATTCTTATTAGGGTGCTTCTTGCAGCACAACTCCAAGAACTCAAACAAAACCTCTTCAAAAACATATTGGCCTGTATAAGCAGCATCAGCCATATCCAATGTTGTCTGATCCTTTCTTTTGCAGTACTGATACAGCCTGCTTGCTGCCTCCAGCATTTCCTCGCCTTCGGGAGATACTATCCCGCTATTCTCTACTCTTATGTACTGCTTCATTGCTATATATAGATCTTTATTCAGCTTCCCGTGGCAGGCAAGCCCCATTACCTTCCATTCCTCACCCTTCAGCGGGTCAAACCCGCAGATACGGCATACCAGACTGTAGAACATTCCCAAGCTGCCTGTGCATGCATTGGTTAGCTCAGGGTCCGGTACCAGTCTTTCCTCCAGACCGTTTCCCTTGGAATTGTATTGATATACGGCAGTGGCATTGCGCTCGCCATATCCGTCAACTATAACACAAAGAGCATCCTCAAAATCCGATGTGAAGCACCCGGAGGCTGCATGAGTCAAGTGATGATCCCAGCCCTTGAATTTCACCACCTCTGCATTTAGCTGCGGTAAGGTGGCAAGCTCGTATTCAAAGCTTCTGCCGCAGTCCTCCAGCATATGTTTCTGAGAGTAGCTCATAAACTTCCCATAGTAGAAATCATATCTGGTTTCATAGGGTATCATGCTCTTATATTTATTGAAGGTCTTTTCCTGAGAAAGCATGTTTTCTATGCCTTTCTCGACGGTGTCCTTCATATTATCGCTCCAGCTCTTGGCTATCACGAACTCCTCTGCATCAGGAGCGTATTTGGAAAGAAGCTTTCTGGTCAGTACGAAGTGGTCAGGAGAAACATTTATGGATCTTTTGTTTTGCAAATACCGTTCTGTGGCTTCAGCAAATACTACCTCGCCCTTGTCATTGACTATAGCCCATGCGCTGTCATGCACCGAATTTGCAAATCCTATATAATATCTCTTTTTCATACCTGTACCTCCCTTTTATCATCCCATATAGATTTAAAGTCCTGCACACAGGAAATATCGTAGCAGTGTCCCTCCTTAAATTCGTAGGCATAAACCCTGTTGCCTCCTTCTATAAACATCTTGAACACATCAGATATTATAAGCTCCTTTTTATTCTCCACTGCTCTCTGGTTCTCTACATAGGAGACTACCCTATCCAAGAAGCTGTCCTCCCATATTATGCAGTTCCATGTATTCCTTGCAGAAGGCCTTGAGGGCTTGTCCTCGATACAGACAACCCTGCCTTCCTCATCAATCACAACCGGCCCTAGTCTCTCAGGGTGCTTGGTGGGGAATACCCCAAGGGTAAGCTGTGAGTTCTTGCTCTTATGAAAGCTGTACAGGGTTTGGAAGCAGTCCTGGGGCATTACGATGGTATCAGGAAAACGCATAAAAACCGTTTTGCCTCGAAGAAACGTTGCAGCCCTTGCAATGGCATAGGGTACTCCGTATTCAGCTCCGTTTATCTCCTGATAAATATATGCAACATCTATTTTTCTGTTATATACAAAGTTCTTATTGATGCCTTTGACCAGCTCACCCTTCTCGGTATTCACAACGCAGACAATTCCCTCTGCACCGCCCCTTATAAGGGTATCAACGGCATTTTCGATGAGACAGACCACATCATTTTCTCCGCTGCCATCCTTGCAGCTCAGTCTTATTGGCAGCAACTCTTTAATGATTGGCAGTCCTCTCATTCTGCTTCCAATACCTGCAGCAGGTATAAACCCATAAATCGATTCCATTCCAATCACTCCTCGTATTACTATTTTGCTCGTACAATATTTCTGTATCTCACTGTTATCAACAACAGCAGCACTACCGAGAATGCCGTCAGATAAAGCAATGATGAGCGATAATCATTAAGCTGCAGTATCAAAAATGTGTGAGTAGCCGGCAGCAGCTTAGACAGCTTTTGCAGCAGTTCAGGCAGCAGAGAGACCGGCATCATTATTCCGCTTAAGAATATTGACGGAAGGAACATCAGCTGTGAAATTATTGTAGCTATGCTCTCTGACTTGGAACACATTCCAACAAACAGCCCTATTAAGGTGGCTGTAAATATTACAAACAGTAAAACCAACAGATACTCAAGTATGTTATCCGGGTACTCAGCTTTGAAAATTGCCGGTGCAGTTACCAGTATAATTGTTGAAACCACAAAGGCATGCAGGATGCCGCTGACAGCTATGCTGGCAAAAACACGCCAAAGCTTGATTCCGCCGGCAATATATGCCCTGCATATGTCTCCCGTGGAGTAAGTCACAACACTTCCCGGCAATCCGATATAGCAGCTCATAATGACTGCAAAGCAGGTCATGCTCATAATCAGACTGTCTGCGTTATCAGGACTTATTCTTATCAATACTGAGCTAAATATCAGATAGAAGAACAGGGGAACCAGATATTGCGCTATAAATAAAAACATATTACGAAAGGTTATGAAGAAATAAATCTTCAGGTTAGTCAAAAAAGTCACTATTCATTTCCCCCCTTCGCAATGCTCAGGAATATCTCCTCAAAGCTTTCCTTTTCAAAGTATAGGTCCAATATATAATCATTATGACTATGTATGTATTGCGCAGCCTCAATTAAAAACATGTTCACATTCTTACATTTCCACTTGCTGTAATCCTCACCAATACAGATGTTTTCAGCGTTTTCAGAGTTGAAACCCTCCTTAAGGCTGTTATTCCTTGTTTTGATATATATAATGGATTTAAAATCAGCGTTGCGTAAATTATCAACGTTATCTATTACAGGTATACGCCCATTTACAATAAACGCCACCCTATCACACAGCTTCTCTACCTCCTGCATGTCATGAGTGGTTATTATGATTGTCTTGCCCTTCTTCTTTAAGTCAAGTATCTGCTCGTACAAAGCCAATTTGCCCTCGACATCCAAGCCTGCACTTGGCTCATCCAGTATTACTATACCCGGGTCATGCAGCAAAGCCAGCATCAGATGAAGCCTGCGCTTTTGTCCGGTTGATAATTCGCTGTACTTTTTCTCTATTTTATTTGCAAGCCCATAGAACTCCAGATTCCCTAGGTCATAGGGCACATGGTGCTCCCTTGCAAACAGCTCTACTGCTTCCTTCACCTTTATATCCTTAGGCAGAGCCGATGACTGAAGCTGAATACCCAATATCTGCTTCAACCTTATGGGTTCCTTGCTTGGACTGATGCCCTGCACTGAGATTTCACCGCCTTGCCATTTCCTAAGCCCCTCAATGCATTCCAGCAGGGTGGTCTTGCCGGCTCCGTTTACACCCAGAACAGCAAATATTTCCCCTTGATAAACATCTAAATTTATATCAAAAAGTACCTGCTTTTTGCCGTAGGATTTGTCAAGGCCTCTTATTTCTAGTACCTTCTCACTGTTCATAGTACACCCCTTTGTATTTAATATTTGCTCCAGCTGTTGAATCTCAAGCTCTATAGGCTTCTAAGTATTGCTTCTCCCCTTGGCAGCTCTTTTAACTGCCTGTGATAGTCTTGCAGCTTAAATGTATCTATCTTGCTGTCAAGGGCATTGCTTATCAGCTCTATTGATGCTTCAACATCAAATATTTCACCTGTCTGAAACAAGTTCATATAATCATTGTCCTTGATAATCGGTTCAAGAAAATGATACCAGCCTACCGGATACATCCTATAGGGGTAGACTGTCTTGCCTTCACTTCTGGAATTCTGCAGAAGCACCCCCTTCACGCCTGACATAACAATATTAGCAAAGGATGTGGATATCATATTGCGGCTGATGAATAAGTCTGCCGCTTCACAATACTTCTTAAAGCTTTGGGGAGGTAATGAATCAATATAAGTAACCCCCGCAAGCCTTTGTTCATTATTTCCTACACAGACAACATAATTATCCTGTACTAGTGCCGATATAATCTGCTGATATGCAGCCTCAGAGTTCTTAACAAATTCCAATACATTATCATAGCTTTTATAGGTATCCTGCCATACAGCGGAGGTTGTGAGAATCAGCTTCTTTTTCGATATATAGCCCAGCTCTTGTTTTGCAGCCTGCTTCTCCTCCGGTGTTTGTATATGATAATCTGTATCCAGTGCTGACGCATATACATTTTCGGCAGGTGAATTACATGACGGGGATAAAATTGGGCAGGGCAAAAGCCTGAAGGTTACCCGCTCATGGTCAAAGGAGATTTTCTTATTGTTGAATCCATATGTATCCATAGTCCTGACTTTCCTGCCAATATCATATAGGTCAAAGGCACCAATCTTTCCCCTGAAGCATTCCAAGTCCTCCAGCTTCAAGCCATAGTGTATATCGCAGAAGGAATAGTTCAGGTAATCCGAAAGTATTACAAAGTCAGGAGAATATGAACTCGCTATATCCGCAAGCAATGCGCGGTTAATGGATGGCAGCTTGAAATATAAGCCTACAGACTTGAAGCCATTAGCCTTGATAATTTTTTCCTGGTTTCTGGGTGCCAAGAACATTATCTCATTGCCTTCAGTCAAGCCCTTTGCGAACTGCAGTGCAATTGTCAATTCTCCAAATGCCCAATAGCTGGTAACTACAAACAGTATCCGCATACCAAGTCCACCTTTTTTAGTTATATTCACACAAAGATAAATTTAGTTATATTAATTTTGAATTATAGAGAAAGGAATGGATTTTAAAGTATATGAAACAAATGTGATAGGAAAAGAACACAATATCTAAGCAGCTATCAAAATCGCTTAATTCATTATCTTATGCTAATACGCAAGATATGTTTATTCTACCTGATTAAGTGCGATATCGCGTCAAATTTATGATTTAATAGCAGATATTAGAATACTCGCCTTTTGTAACGGGAAATATCCAAGATAACTAAATATTAAAATATATTTTGAATATTCATTGATTGTTATGCTACAATGCAACTATAAATTACATTATAAGTTTAGCATGTCATTGTACCTTATGTCAATATTTATAATGTCTTACTTATTATTCCACAAATTCTACTTGTTTAATTATATCAGACTACATAAATTCTACTGAGTATTACATTTCCAGCTTAAGCGCAAACCTCTTATTGCATAGCAAGCCTCTTCCTTAGCAGGGCTCATAAATACTGTTTCAGATACATTCATTTCTCTGGCAGTATTTTGCGTAAGGTCTGTATTTCCGCTATATCCATATGTTTATACGTTCCTTGTTTATTATGTTTATTATAATATTAAAAAAAAATAGTAAAATTTTTGTTAAATTTTCTAGAAGCCATACAGGAATTGTAAGAAAAGTTGATGAATTAGGCAGGGTGGTTATTCCGATAGAGTTAAGGAGAACACTTACTATTGAAGAAAAGGACTCCTTAGAAATCTATGTTGACGGAGAACATATAATTCTCAAGAAATATGAACCAGCTTGTATATTCTGCGGAAATGCAAAGGATGTTGAAGTTTACAAAGGCAAAAACATCTGCCCAGCTTGCATGAGCGAACTAAAGAAGTAATATGAAAGGTTAGGATAAAATCCTAACCTTTTATTCTTATTGAGCTACTTTATTTAAATCATCAAGTATTTGATCCGCATCAAAACCATGAACCATTGCAGCCTGTTCCACAGACTCTCCAGTTGCTCCCGGTCATGATAAGCAATGCATTCCATAATTTCTAAATACATCAGCTGTCTGAGGATAAGCTCTCAATACTTGTGCTATTGTCATATCCTTTGTAATTTTCATTTCAAGTCCTCCTTTCGTAGTTGAAGTAACAGGTATTATGCTATTAAAAGAAAATTTGCTTCCTACATTATTATTGTTTAAAAAAAGCTTTCCTTATATACTTCCTTCTTCGGAAGTTTTCTGTCCTCTGCAACCTTCTTTATAGCCTCTTTTTTATCAAAGCCCTGCTCCATATACATCAATATATGTTCTTGAATGGTTATATTATCCCATTTTTTAACTTCATTTTCAACTAGTTCTTTTGCATCAATGCCTTCTATGACGATTACGAACTCTCCCTTTATATCCCTTTGCTGCAGTATGTCAGATACCTCTCCTAAAGTTCCTCTTACGGTTTCCTCAAACTTCTTTGTCAATTCTCTGGAAACCGATGCCTTTCTACCGTCTCCAAGAAACTGCTGCAGCTCCTTTATAGTATCCTTTATCCTATGAGGAGACTCATATAGAATTATGGTCCTTGTTTCACTGGCAAGCTGCTCAAGCTTTTCCCTTTTTTCTTTTTTATTTGAAGGCAAAAAACCTTCAAAGCAAAAGCTTCTTGTAGAAAGACCCGATATAATAAGGGCGGTGAGAGATGCCGAAGCTCCCGGGATAGGAACTATAGAAATCTCCTTTTCTATGCATAGTCTCACCAAATCCTCTCCGGGGTCGGATATGGCAGGCATTCCCGCATCAGATACCAGAGCTATGCTTTTACCCTCCAGCAGCATATCTACAATTTCTTTTCCCTTTTCCTGCTTGTTGTGCTCATGATAGCTTATCAAAGGCTTCTTTATTTCGAAGTGGTTCAAAAGCTTTATGCTCTGCCTGGTGTCCTCAGCCGCTACAATGTCAACTTCCTTTAGTATCCTGATGCCTCGAAGGGTTATATCCTCAAGGTTTCCAATAGGAGTAGCACATAAATACAAGGTTCCAGCCATGCTATTTCCTCCCGTATATCCTATGTATTTCTTCTGTATATTGTCCTTTGTCGTCATATATGTATAAGGGGTCCATGAACTTAAGCTCCGGTCTTCCTCCCCTTGTTCCTTCAATCAGTATAAGATGCGGTCTTTTACCTACGCTTGAATGTACAAATCTAATCCTTTTGGGCTCTATCCCTAGGCTTCTCATCTCGAAGATTATATCCACAAGGCGGTCTGCCCTGTGAACCATAAATAGCTTTCCACCAGGCCTCAAAAGCTTCTTGGCAGAACAAAGAACATCCTGCAGGGTACATGCTATCTCAAACCTTGAAATAGCTTTATTTTCAGTAGGGTTGTTTATGCCGCTTTCCTTCTTCACATAAGGAGGATTGGTAACAACACAGTCATATATAGCTTTGCCCAGGGCTTTTGGAGCTTCCTTCAAATCCATATTCAAGATGCTTATGCTTTGCTCCAGCTTGTTGTACTTTACACTGCGCCTTGCCATATCTGCCATATCCGGCTGTATCTCAAGAGCAGTTATACTTTTGGGCTGCCTCTTGGCATGCAGCAGTATTGGTATTACCCCTGTGCCTGTGCCCATTTCCAATACGCTGTCAGTTCTCTTGACCTCAGCAAAATCTGCCAAAAGAACAGCATCCACTCCAAACTTAAAGGTGTCTTCCTTCTGAATCAGCATATATCCGTTCTGCAAATCATCTATACTTTCATTTTCTTTTATCAAGTCTTCCATATCCACACCTCTTTAGTCCATGGGTAAGTTAAAAAAAAAGACCACTAGGGTCTTTTTTCATTTAATTAGTCCTGTACAGGAGCATCAACTGGGCAAACATTTGCGCATGCACCACACTCAATGCAAACCTCTGGGTCGATAACATATATATCATCGCCTTGGCTGATGCAGCTTACTGGGCATTCTGATTCGCATGCTCCGCAGCTTATGCAAGCCTCTGTTATTTTGTAAGCCATAAGTACACCTCCTAACTGAATATACCTACATTTTAACATTAAATATTGTTAAAGCAAATACAATTTACAAATTTATAGCATATAAATATTATTGCAAATGTATTCAAAATAATTTATCAAATCAATCTTTTTCAAGTATCTTAAGATCTTCGTCTTTTATATATTCATCAATAGGTGCATCAACCTCTTTGCCTTGCTTGATTACAACAACATCTTTGATGGAGAAATCCTTCACTACTCTGATGTTGTTCTCCTGAAGCTCCAGCATTACCTTTACCTGCTCCTTGAGAATATTGTTGTCAACTACTTCTCCCTTGCCCTCCGGTGTATCTACAATAGAGCCTACCTTCGGCACTATCCTTCTGGCATATTCATAAGCTTCCTGCTCATATTTCAGGCAGCACATAAGTCTGCCGCAGATGCCGGAAATCTTAGCCGGGTTTAGAGAAAGGCTTTGCTCTTTAGCCATTTTTATGGATACCGGTGCAAAGTCTCCCAAGAAGCTGGAGCAGCAAAGTGCCCTGCCGCAGGGTCCAACCCCGCCTATCATCTTGGATTCGTCTCTTACTCCTATCTGTCTAAGCTCTATCCTGGTCTTGAACACTGATGCCAAGTCCTTTACCAGCTCTCTGAAATCAACTCTTCCGTCAGCTGTGAAATAGAAGATAATTTTGTTGTTATCAAAGGTATATTCCACATCAATGAGCTTCATTTCAAGATTATGCTGCTGTATCTTTTGCAGACATATTGCCAAGGCATCTTTTTCCTTGTTTTTGTTTTCCTGATATATCTTCTTGTCTTCTTCAGTTGCTACTCTGAGAACCTTCTTAAGAGGAGCCACGATTTGGTCCTCAGGAACCTCTCTGACTTCCAGTACAACCTCACCGAACTCAATGCCCCTTATAGTCTCAACTATAACGTTGTCTTCCAATTTTATATCAATGTCTCCCGGGTCAAAATAATAAATTTTTCCCGCTTTCTTAAACCTGACTCCTACGGTTTTAACCATTGTATACCTCCATAATATTTAACAGCATGCTGTCAATACTGTTTTTAATGCCTACATTATGGTTTACATAGCTTATTGTACGCGTTATAGCATCAATTATTCTGTAAATCCTTTTTTCGTCCAGTCCAGCTGCCTGGCTCCTTATAATATCGGCATTGTGTGAATTTATAATAAGCCGTACATCACAGCCCTGCTTTATAAAAAGCATGTCTCTGTGCCAGCTCAACATAAAATCAAGAAGTTTTTCCAAATCTCCTTTCGTCACTGTCAGCTCTGAGGCTGCAGCCGAAAGCTCAGTATAGCTTCCACCCTTGAGTCTGCTGACCAAATCAATTTGACGTTTTCTAAGATCGATAAGCTCCTGATTATTCAGCATTTCAATTGCTCTTCCTATTATACCATTTGCAGAGGCGGCTGCAAAGCTAATCTGTTCCCCGTTATAACCAAATTTCTCCGCAAGGCAGCTTTCTATTTGCTGCCGAGGCACCTCTTTCAAGTAGAAAACCTGACATCTTGACACTACTGTAGGCAGTAAAGAATACTGGCTCTGCGCCAACAGGATAAATACCGTGTTGGCAGGAGGTTCTTCCAATGTCTTCAAAAATGCATCCTGAGCTTCCTGTGTCATTTTATCAGCTTCGTCTATTATCAATACCTTGTATCCGCTTTCAAAGGGTTTCTTTGATACATTTGAAATGACTTCTCTTATCTGTTTTATTTTTATAGAAGCACCACTGGGCCTTATTGTTTCAATATTGGGGTGATTTCCTGACTCCATCTTTCTACAGGATATACAGGCATTGCATGGCTTATCAGCACTGTCATCCCGACAATTCAGCGCCTTTGCAAATATCTCAGCAGCCATCTTTTTCCCGCTTCCCTTGGGACCACAAAATATGTACGCATTAGCCACCAAATCTTCTTTTACTGCCCTTTTTAAACTCCCCACCAGCACCGGCTGCCCAATAATACCTTCAAAATTCATTATATTCTCCTCAATATCTCTTTTATATATACATATCAAAGAGCAAGCCCTTTATAGTTCCTATAGACTCCAGCACCTTGATGTTGTCCTTTTCTTCCTTCAGGAACTCTCTGCTTAGCTCTTCAACCTTGGCATTAACCTTTCTTACTAAAGCATATACCTTGTGTCTGCCTCGTCTGTCAAACTGATTATGCTTTGAGTATTTCAATGAACCGTTTACAACCTCATCCATGAATTCTGCTATAAGCTTCTTGTACTGCTTAAGCTCCTTGATATCCATGCTTTTGCCAAGGTTTTCTCCTTGTCTGCTTATTTCTGACATCAGACTATTCAGTTTAGTATGTAAATCTGATTCTTCCTTCCTTTGCAATGTATCAGCAAAGGATGTCCTGCTTGCATTTGCCTCAGCTCTCCGCTCTTCTCTCACAGGCAGACCGGCAATTGCCGCAGAGTGACTGTTAATATCGGAAATTTTCATTTTCCCTCACCTAAACCTTTTCAAATCTGTCTATATCAACGACAAATATTGTAGCCCCTCCAACCATTACATCTATAGGATAAGGTATAAACACTCCTGCTGACCCTGTTGGCGGCATAGGAGTAGTAAAGGTTTGCTTCCTGCTCTTGCATATGTCCTTTATAAGGGTTATTAAGTCTTCAACCTTTTCCTTTTCCACACCTATCAATAAAGTAGTATTGCCTTCTCTGAGGAAGCCTCCTGTGGATGCCAGCTTGGTTGCACTATACTTGTTCTTTACCAAGGCTCCCATAAGTTCACTGACATCTTCATCCTGTATAACAGCTATTACAAGCTTCATATATACTACCTCCCTTTCATTTTTAATATATGGTATGCACATTTTGTGCTGTACATAACAAACTATTTCAATACCTGTATGAACTTTAAACCTGCATCCTTGACTCCGTTTATTTTTATTCCATTATACAGGCAATCCAAAGCATAGTCCAATATTTCTCTTGTTATCACTTCTCCCGGCATAACTATGGGTATCCCCGGAGGATATGGAATTATCATTTCACCGCTTATGCATCCTACGCTCTGCATAAGTGGTACATCCTCGCTCTGTCTGTATACCGCTTCCCACGGCATAAGCTCCATCTTCGGTATCTTTGAATAGATTTTGGGCTTATAGCCGGAGGTTTTGTGTTTTTCAGGCGCATCAGAGGCTATGTGTTTTAATGCCTGTGCCAGCTTTTCTATATCGGATTCTGTATCTCCAACACTGCAAATTGCTACTATATTATTTAAATCGGCCATTTCTACCTGCAGCTTGAATTTACTTCTTAACAGTTTGTCTGCCTCTGTACCGCTGATGTTAAGCTCACTTAGGTTTACAGTCAGTCTGGTACGGTCAAAATCGTAAATGCCGTCTCTGCCGATATCCTTGCTACCCAAGCAGTGGATGCCCTTGACAGCTTCCATTTCCTTACGAAAGCTGTCACACCAATCTATCACATCATCCAATAATTTTTCCCCTTTTTCCTGCATTATATATCTTGCAGTATCCAAAGAGGCTAAGAGTATATGCGAAGGGCTGGTAGTCTGAGTAAGCTGCAGGAAAAGCTTAAGCTTATCAATATCCACCCGCTCTGACCTAACATGCAGCATTGAGCTTTGTGTCATTGATGTTAAAGTCTTATGAGTACTTTGAGCTACCATATCAGCCCCACACTCTAGTGCGGACTTGGGCAGTCTCTTATTGAAAGCGAAATGCGCTCCGTGAGCTTCATCAACCAAAAGCAGCATATTATGGCTGTGAGCAATCTCTGCAAGCTTCTCTAAATCAGAGCAAACCCCATAGTAGGTGGGATTGGTTACCACAACTGCCTTGGCATCGGGATTTTGCTGTACTGCCTTCAATACGGCTTCAGTTGAAATCCCGGAAGCAATCTCCAGCCTCACATCAAATTCAGGACTAATATATACCGGATGCAGTTTTCCCAAAATCACTGCGCCCGTTACTGCTCTATGGCAGTTGCGAGGTATAATCACTTTGTCTCCGGGTTTTGTGGCTGCCATTATCATAGAGTATATCCCGCCTGTAGTTCCGTTAACCAGGAAAAAGGTATGTTCTGCTCCAAAGGCTTTTGCAGCCCTTTCTTGAGCGGTTTCTATAGCACCTTCAGGGCAGTGCAGATTGTCAATACCCGGTACTTCAGTTACATCCATCCTTAGAAGCTCTATATCAAATTCCGTGAGTCCGGTCTTCTTAAACACATTGCCGCCCTTATGTCCCGGCATATGGAAGTAACTCAAGCCTTCCTCTGCATAATCTTTTAAAGCTTTTAAAATTGGTATATCCTTATAATCCATTAATTCACCTGTATTTTTTATGCTAAACATTTATTATTTTTTAGATAGCACAGAATTTATGTCAAATTTGTCTGCATACTTGCCCGGTTCTGTCCTGTACAAATTTGAACCACTGCTGTCTATAGCCACTATTGCCGGAAAATCAACGACCTCCAGCTCCCTAAGAGCCTCAGCTCCTAAGTCCTCATAAGCTATAACCCTGAGGCTTTTTATCACTGTAGAGGTATATGCACCAAGTCCGCCTACCGCAGCAAAATATACACACTTGCTGTTTATCATCTCTGCTATTACGGCATCAGCCCTGTCGCCCTTTCCCATCATTCCCTTCAAGCCCTGCTTAATCATTTGAGGAGAATATTTATCCATTCTGCCTGAGGTTGTAGGTCCGAAAGATCCAGCAACAGAACCGGGCTTTGGAGGACACGGACCTGCGTAGTATATTATTTGACCTTCTGCGTCAAAGGGAAGCTTTCCACCCTGCTCCAGCTGTTCAATCATTCGCTTATGAGCAGCGTCTCTTCCCACATAGATTTTGCCTGATATATACACATGTTGTCCAGCTTTCAATTCATTTACAATATTATCTTTTAAAGGTGTTGTAATTTTATTATACATAGTATACCTCTATATTAAAATTTCTTTGTGCCTTGATGCGTGGCAAGTTATGTTTACCGCCACAGGCAAACCCGCGATATGCGTCGGATAGCGTTCTATTCTCACACCCAGAGCAGTAGTTATTCCGCCCAAGCCTTGAGGTCCGATTCCCAAGTTATTTATTTTGCTTAGCAGCAAATCCTCCAGGTCTGCATAGTACCCATCAGCATTCTTCTCGGACAAAGGTCTTAGCAGAGCCTTTTTAGATAGTATGGCTGCCTTTTCCATGGTGCCCCCGATACCAATGCCCACTATTATTGGAGGACATGGATTAGACCCCGCTTTCTTTACCGTTTCAAGTACAAAATCTATAACACCCTCCACTCCATCCGAAGGCTTCAGCATCTTTATAGCACTCATATTCTCACTGCCAAAGCCCTTTGGCATGGCTTGAATCTTTATGCTTTCACCTTCTACAATCTCATAGTGGATTACTGCCGGTGTATTATCTCCGGTATTCTTTCTTATCAAAGGATCCCTCACAACAGACTTTCTCAAATAGCCTTCGCTATATGCCTGACGCACACCCTCATTTATCGCATCGCTTATGCTCTTTCCATGGACATGGACATCTTGTCCCAGTTCCACAAACAATACGCTCATGCCTGTATCTTGGCATATAGCGATTTCATTTTTTGCTGCCAGCTCTGCATTTTCAATCACTCTATCCAGCATTTCCTGACCTATTTCTGAAATCTCAAGCTTTCTATAGCATTTCAGCTTCTCAAGGATATCTTCGCCTAGATAGTAATTTGCATTTATAAACAGCTCTTTCACAGCTTTTTCTATTATTTCAGAATCAATTTCTCTCAAAACAAACTCTCCTTGTCGCTTTTATTATTAATATTATACTATATAAATTGCACTATTGCTTCTACATTTAATACAGCCAATATTGTGTGCAATTTATAAACAGCGGAATACAATTTCGTGCTATTTGAATCTATTATATTGTTTAGCACGAAATGTATTATAAATTATATTATTGCGTTATATATAGATTTAAAAATCCAATGTTGTGTGCAATTTATGAACAGAGGAATTTTAATTCTGGCAGTGTCTTCGCATTATCTTAATTTTATTTGACTCAATTAGGCAAAATATAATAGGAACACCAATTGATTAAACAAGCATGGTCTAATATAATATAAATATAGCATTCCGACATAAATGTGAGGTGAATATATGCTAAAAGCTGATTATGAAAAATATCTTGGATATCTCTTAAAAGGATTTATCTATGTTATAGTTATAGCTTTAATCTTATTAGCAGGGAAAATACTTATTACATATTTTGCACCCTTTATAACTGCTTTAATCTTAGCTATGATTATAGAGCCAATAGTAAAGCTGCTCCAGCGCCTGAAAATAGGTCGCGGCATTGCATCTATTCTGGCAATCATCATATTCCTTGGCATCTTCATAAGTCTTTCCGCTCTTGGTATTTCAAGACTTGTATCAGAGCTTAAGGATTTATATGACAGCTTACCCAGTTACTACAACGATATTTTGAAATTTGGAGACATGCTTATTAAAAGGGGTACTGAATTATATTTACAGCTTACTCCTGAAGCTACAACGGTATTGCAGGACTTTGTATCTACAAGCTTCAGTAAGCTTCAAGTGGTTCTGGGACAATTTATTACCGAGACTCCGTCCTCTACTGTAAGCTTTATTGGAAAGATTTCAGGCTTAGTGCTTTATATCTTTGTAACTGTAATATCTACCTTCTTCTTCCTGAAGGATAAAGACCTGATATTAGGATTTATATTCAGACAGCTGTCACCTGTTTGGAAAGAAAAGATATTAGTTTTGAAGAAGGACTTATTCCTTGCTCTGATAGGATTTATAAAAGCACAAGCAATTTTGCTTTCAGTAACCTTCTTAGAATCCTATATAGGCTTATCAATATTTGGAGTAAAGTATGCCTTGATTTTCGCTATTTTAATAGCAATAGTAGACATACTTCCGGTATTGGGAACCGGAAGCGTATATGTTCCCTCTGCCATTGTGAATATAATTTTAGGAAACTATAAGCTGGCAGT
>JAQZBM010000071.1 GCA_029238945.1 Clostridia bacterium | reverse complement strand
GAATTAAACCGGTTATTTATTTTGCTGAAATTTTCGTGAAGACTAGAAATAGAATCGAACAAACTTGATTGAGTAGATATCGCATAATAGCAGGTCGTCTGTTTCTACTTCGTTGATTATTATATAGCTTATTCCGACGTCTACCAAGGTGCCTTCTCTATCTACAAACATGTCTGTACCTATAAGGAATTCGACCTTAATTCTTTTACCTATTTGTGTCCTTAAGTAGCCTTGAGTATACTCAATATCCATAACAGGATCTTGAGGAAGGACTGCTGAGCTGACTGGTACGGAAGCTATGTTTGTCGGCATATCTCCTGAAGTAGTGCCTAGGGGAACAGCAACAGGTGCACCTGTCATAGGAACCATTGTACCCATCGGCATTATTGGCTGCATTTGCTGCATTGGAACCTGTTGCATCTGCTGCATCGGCTGCATTGGCATGGTAGGCATCTGGCTGTACATTGGCTGTTGAGGGGGAAAACCTTGAAACATTGGAGGGGTAATCTCCTGTGCATCAGTTAAATTTACATCCATTCCGGTCATTCCCTGCTGTCTGAAATAGTTATAGGGATTGTAGCAGCTCATAAAAATCTCCTTTCAGTTTTTAGAAAATTATATTAGGTAGAATAATACAATGTAGTAGGATTATAAAAGCAGTGGTCGCCTATTCTGACTACATAGAAGCCTGTTCTGTTAAGCGGAAAGTTTCCGGGGCAGTTAGGCACAAAAGGGTTGAAATACCACAGTGCATATCCGGTCATGCCGAGCCTGTTGCCGGCTATTGCCCAATCGGCTATATTTAGATGTATTTGCTCCGGAGGATTTGCCCATATAGTCTGTGGGTTTGGTTGTCCCCTGAGCACTGAGGTAGCACAGTCAAATTGACCTCTTTGGTTTATGATATTTCTTATGCTGCCTTGACCGATGCGCCGATACTCTCCGTTTGGGACTCTAACCCGGTTCATTACTACATTAGCTACGGCTTTCATACCGGTGTCGCCTTCGCCTCCGGCTTCACACCTTATAATTCTGGCCAGCAGCTCTCTTTCAGAAAATGCCACATTCTTTCACCTCACACACAGTGATATTACATAATATGTATGACAATACTAAGTGACACAAGTTTTTTGAGTGATACATAAATTTACTCGCTGCTTGGGATATATTTAGTAAAAGCATTTTGATATACTATATTTGCAATAAAATATTCGGGAGGGTATTATGGAACAACAAAGAATATTAGGCAAATCAATGGAACAATGGATATTGGAAACTCCTATTTTATCGGAGGTAATATCATATAAGCAAGTATTGTGGACAAATGACAAATTGAAGGATAATGACAACGAAGCTTATGAAAAGCTGGAGCTTAATTGGAAGGACATCCGTGAAGCAGAAGAAAGATGGAATAGATTTGCGCCCTTGATAGCAAGACTTTTTCCTGAGACTGCACCGAAGCAGGGGATAATTGAGTCAAACTTAACTGAAATAGAGAAAATGAAAAATGCTATGAGAGATCAATACACCGCCGAGCTTAAGGGAAGGCTATTTCTAAAATGCGACAACTCTCTGCCTGTAGCAGGCTCCATAAAGGCCAGAGGAGGCTTGTATGAGGTATTGAAGCATGCTGAGAAGCTGGCACTTGGGAGTGGACTTCTAAAGGAACAGGATGATTATTCTGTCATGGCGGACGAGAAGTATAGAGAATTCTTCTCGGGATACTCTTTAGCTGTCGGTTCTACAGGCAATCTGGGACTAAGTATAGGCATAATGGGAACGGCCTTGGGGTTTAGGGTGACAGTACATATGTCTGCTGATGCTAAGCAATGGAAGAAGGATTTGCTTAGAAGCAAGGGAGTAACAGTTGTAGAGTATGAGTCGGATTACAGTAAGGCTGTAGAAGAGGGAAGAAGGCTTGCACTGCAGGATCCGATGTGCCATTTTGTCGACGATGAGCATTCCAAAGACTTATTCCTAGGCTATAGTGTTGCAGCAATACGCTTGAAGCACCAGTTGGACGCCCTGGGCATCACTGTTGACAGAGAGCATCCGCTGTTCGTATATCTGCCCTGTGGAGTAGGAGGCGCTCCGGGAGGTATTTGCTTTGGGTTGAAGCATATATGGAAGGATGCAGTGCACTGTTTCTTTGTAGAGCCTACACATTCCCCCTGCATGCTTATAGGTTTGGCTACAGGAGCCAATGATGGTGTAAGTGTTCAGGACTTTGGCATAGATAATATAACTGAAGGTGACGGCTTGGCTGTCGGCAGAGCTTCCGGCTTTGTAGGAAAGGTTATCGAGGAGCTTATAAGCGGAGTTTACACAATCGAAGATGATGAGCTTTATAAGCTGCTGGCACTTCTTAAGGACAGTGAAGGAATAGAAATAGAGCCTTCGGCGGCAGCGGGACTTATGGGACCTTGCGTACTGTCTAAGGATGAAAAGGCTGCAAGGTATCTGGAAAACGCTGTACACATAGCGTGGGCAACAGGAGGCGCTTTTGTACCTGCAGAAATGAAGCGGGACTTCTATGAAAAGGGAAAGAGACTGCTTAGAATAGAATAGATATAATTAAATTTAAAATGGCAGACACACAGGTCTGCCACTACCACTCTTACGAATTTTTCTATTTATGTGCTGTAATATATTGCTTCAGTATAGCATCATATTCCTTTAAAATCGAAGCTGCTATACTGTTCTTTGCAGAGTTCAGCTGTATCTCGTCTATACTTGTGATTGGGAGAACCTTTGGAGATGTACCTGTTATAAAAGCGCCTTCTGCGTACTCCAGCATGGAGAAGGGGATAGGCTGCTCCACCACTTCAAGACCCAGGTTTGTGCAGGCTCTCAGAATATATTTTCTGGTTATGCCTATAAGCACATCCTGCGCAGGTGCTGTATATACTTTGCCGTCTACCACAAAGAATAAATTAGAACGGCTGCCCTCGGTTATCTCACCTCTGTTATTTACCAAGAGAGCTTCATAGGCATTGTGCTCCTTAAGGCTGGCATTTACCTTTTCTCTCAATGTGTTGTTTATTATCTTGGCATTGGGATTTTGTCTCTCTTCATGAACCAAAATGGTATGCACACCTGAAGCGTATTGTTCCTCACTAGGATATCTGCTGTGAATAAAAGACATTATATAATCAGGAGTAGCTTTATCCAAATTATATACAATGAGCTTGATATTCTTATCCGGATTCTTATTCGCTTCTATTAGCTTATAGATCGCTTCAGAAATAGCAGGTAAGACCTCTTGAAGGTCTACGTTTAAGGATTCGGCTGATGCTTGAAGACGAGTCAGATGATCGTCAAAAAACAAAGGCACTCCGTCAATTACCCTAACTACCTCATAGATTGTAGGCTCTGAAATAACAAAGCTGCTAATTTCGTTTGCAGGGAATATAGAACCGTTGCTGATAAAATGACTTTCAATAATTTCACTGTTCATAATGCACCATCCCATAAAAAATCGTATAATTATCCGATATATTTTGTGTTAAACAATTTACATATAATAAAAAAATAGATACTTTACTAATTTGAAAATCTTACTTATAATATTATATCAAAATAAACGGTCAAGGTGTAAATATCTACAAAAATACACTGATTATATTATACATCAGTTCGAAATAAATTAAATTATAATATTCGGGAAAGAGGTGTTAAGGATATGGTAAGCAATATCGAAATTTTAGCAAGGCTGGCATTGGCATGTGTTCTGGGCGGTTTAATCGGCATAGAAAGAGAAAGGAATAAACATCCCGCAGGACTGAGGACTCATGTGCTTGTTTGTATTAGTGCTACACTTGTTATGCTTTGCAATATTTATATATTTGAGAAATACAAGAACTTCACCAATGTTGACCCTGCCAGGCTGGGTGCACAGGTAATCAGCGGTATTGGTTTTCTTGGTGCCGGAACTATTATCAAGGAGGGTGTAAGCGTCAGAGGGCTGACTACTGCAGCCAGCCTTTGGGCTGTTGCATGTCTGGGCATAGCTGTAGGCCTCGGCTTCTATGCAGGAGCTGTTCTTGCCACCTCTTTTATATTAATAATACTCATAACATTCTCAAAGTTTGAGTTCTTGTATTACGGTAAAAGCAGCAAGGTATTTATAACTGCCAAGATGAGAAACAAGGAGGGAAATATAGAATTAATTACCAGAAGACTCAGTGAATTTGAAATGTATTGCAATAATGTGACCGTACAGCCGGCAGAGGACGACCTCATAAGCATCAAAGTAAAGGCAACGGCAAATAAAAGTGTTTCGAATGAGAAACTGCTTCAGGAGCTTTATAAAATAGAGGGTATAAACTATATAAAGATTAGTGATTGAACTATAGTTTATGGTATAATCCTTATGTAAATTTATAAAATTATGGAGGGGTGTTTCTTTGAAGAGGTTTGATTTTATTTGGGCCGGAGTTTTGTTGGCTATTGCGGTCTTTGTAGTAATTCCAGTGACAAATGACTGGTTTGAAGCTGCTACAGGTGCGCATCCGTACATCATGGGTTTTGTAAAATACTCCATTTTAGCTACAATGGGTGAGCTGCTGGCTTTGAGAATCCTGTCAGGGGATTGGAAAAAACCTGTAGGCTTACCTTATAGGGCATTAATTTGGGGTGCTCTGGGTATGGTTTTTGTTGTAATATTCAGGATTTTCAATAAGGGCGTTATCGCAGCACAGGCAGGCAATCTGCTGCCGGCACTGGAGTCCGGCTTTGGGGCTGCATTATTGGTTTCATTCCTTACCAGTGTATTTATGAACTTATTCTTTGCACCTACCTTTATGGCTTTCCACAGAGTGACCGATACTTATATAGATTTGGGTGAGGGAAAGCTTAGCAATATTTTAAAGGTAAAGCTTAAGGATGTAGTATCACACATAGACTGGAACAGCTTCATTGGCTTTGTAGTCGTGAAGACCATCCCAATATTCTGGATACCTGCACATTCAATAACCTTTATGCTGCCGGAGAACTACAGACTTCTTTATGCAGCCTTCCTATCCATAGCTCTGGGCGGCATATTAGCCTTTGCCAAAAAGAAACCAAAGGCTGCATGATATGAGATATCAGGTGACAGGTGTCAGGCGGTAGAGGAACGGGGCTGCTTCAGCATGACGCTAAAAAAGACTTTCTAAATATAAAAGCATGTGGAAACACATGCTTTTTTGCTGCAATATTCATGAGTGAACCTGCTTTTGTATAAATTCGTATTATAGAAAAATAATATTAGCATATTGATAATTCAGGAGATATAGAAATGAGTTTTAATACATATTGGTATCTGGGTTTGACCATTATCAGCTCTATTATGTTTATTTATATATGTAAAAAGAAAGGAACTCTCTCAAGCGTATTATTTCTTCTATCTTTAGTGGAATTGGCTTATTTAATTGAAACAGTAATTTATATTTATGGAGGGAGTTATGAGTATCATCCCAATATCGTAAAAAACGGAGGCTTCTATGACAGCAATGCAGGGGCTGTTGTGTCTAACCTCTTTACAATACCTGTAATTGCAGCATTTATAGCCAGCTTTCAGCTTAAATGGCCTTGGATAGCTTTATTTACTGGTCTTCTTGCACTAATAGAATGGCTGTTTATAGAGCTTGGAATTTATACTTTGAATTGGTGGAAAATAGGCTATACATCCTTTGGTTTATTTTTTGTGTTTTTTCCCACGGCAAAACTAATCTACAGAAAGATAATGCAGCCTTCAAAGGGCTTTTGGCATTCCCTGTTTCTATTTCTGTGTACGGCACCTATATTAGCGAACTTTCAGATATTCCCTATAATACTTTTGTTCAACAGGTATTATAGTCTGGGATTATTTAAAGATACTGCTCGTGAAACTACGGCATTTTTATCAGTTTATTATGTAGGCATAACAATAATTCTGATAGCATTTATTAAATATATTAAGCAGCCTAAGTATCTGAAATACATAGTACTGACAGCACTCCTCATAATTATCAATGTTTCCCTGGATAAAGCAGAAATACTGCACAGTACAACTTGGTGGGATAAAGCTTACTATATTCTGATGCCTTTGCTGGTTCTAAGAATTGCAGAAGGTATAAGCAAGCGTCTTACCGTGGGGCTTGGGCGGTGGCTCAAGCCTTAGATACATACTTATTTCCCTTGATTGTAAACCTCCAGGGCTTATGTACATATTCCTCTGCATAGTCTATATTTATCCTAGCCGAAGCCTCAATATCAAAATCCTTATATCCGTCATCCCATACATAAATATCATCCATACCGTTCTTGACACACATATCTATTTTATTCTGCTCTTTGCCCAAAGCCATTGCAATGCAAAGCTTGCCCGGACCATTGGTCAAGTCTTTGATTTGCCTGCTGCTTATGTCACGGTAGGACTTGCTGAAGCGTCTTTGTGCCATAAGCTCAACATTGTCTACAGGCTCCAAGGCTCTGATAAGAACAGCCTGGGGCAGCCCTTGCTTTTCTGTAACTATATTGAAGCATTGATACATGCCGTATATGGTGAAAATATAACTCCAGCCGCCCTGATTGTACATAACTTCAACCCTGGGAGTCTTGCGGCCTCCATAGGAGTGCGCCGCTTTATCTTCAGGACCTAAATAAGCCTCTGTCTCCACAATCCTTCCAGCCACTGAAAAATCCTCTGTCTTGTGCACCAGAACCTTGCCCAGCAGCTCTTTTGACACAGTAATAGTATCTCTTATATAGAAATCTCTGTCTAATATTTTCATAGTTCCTCCTAAGGTAATTAACCACTTTGCTTAACACTATATTACTACAGTTATTTTGGTACAGAAAGCGGTGTTTTACACAGGCTAATCCATATTATATAATAATGTTAGGGGAGCAGTACAAAAGAAAGTTATATTTAAGGAGTGATAATTTGGAGACAGAAATAAAGCAAAGTAAGAAAAGTAAGATTCTAAATGTAATATTGATATTGATAATAGCTTTTTTGATAAATATCACGTGGTCTGCTTTGGTATCAATTGTTTATACCGTAGTGCTCATGGCACGAGAGGGCATTGCAGACCCTCAGGCCTTATTAGGGACAATGTTCAACAGCATTTTAACCTTGACCTTAAGCTCCATATATAATATTCCGGCTATAGCAATGGTATTTGTATTCTGGCGCTATGTGGACAGGCGCAGGATAGAGGAGCTTGGCTTCGGAATCACAGGAAAGACAGGTATTCAATTACTATACGGCATATTGGCAGCTGTCTTGGCAGTACTTTTAATTATTGTGTTTGGTGCAGCATTGGGGATAATATCCTACCAAGGCTATGGAACGGACTTGTATAAAGGCTCACAGCTTGTGTCATCCTCGCTTTTGGGTGTAATAACTTTTATTATGGTTGGCTTTGGAGAAGAGACAGTGTACCGTGCCTATGTGCAGAAGCATATTGTAGAAATGACCGGAAACAGATATGGTCTTCTTATATCAGCATTTATATTTATGCTGGTACATACTTTAACCTATGCTAGGCTGTTGGATTTTATTGATGTGTTTTTGGCAGGGATTATACTAGGTTATGCATATATACTGACAAAATCAATTTATCTTCCGGCTGCCTTTCACTTCATGTGGGATTTCCTGCAGGTGAACATTTTCAGATTGCAGGATTATCAGTACTATACAGGTCCGGTGGTGTTCTTGTTTGAAAATACAGGGGATATGATGATAGGCAACTTCAACCTTGGAAATAAGCTAGAGCTGATATTTATTGCAGTTGAGATAATTATACTGATACTGATGCATGCCTTCAGAAAAAAGCTTGCAAGGCTGGCGGCATAAAGAAAGGGGATGTTACTTAACATACCCTTTTGCTTATAAGTCCGTTGCTCTGTCACCTGACGCCTGTTACCTGTCACCTAGGTTATCCCATATACAGCATTTCATAGTATTCCTTAAGCATTCTCTCTACTGCAAACTGCTCCGAAGTAGTCTTTATGCTTTGCTGCATCATTTCTACCCACCTTTTATTGTTTGTATAGTAGGTCGGAATTATTTCTTCCTGCAATACCTTATACAAGGATTTGATATCGTTTTCATCCAGCTTTGCTGTATCGCTGCTTTCAAAGCCATCGCCAATCTGCCAGCCGTTGATACCGTGCTGACAAGCCTCAGGCCACCATCCGTCGAGCACGCTGAAGTTTAATACACCGTTCATAGCTGCTTTCATACCTGATGTACCGCTGGCCTCTAAAGGTCTTCTTGGATTGTTGAGCCATATGTCTGAGCCCCTGGTAAGCATTCTGCCTATTGTCATATCATAGTTCTCCAGAAATACAACTGCTTCCGGATACTGCTTCGACATCTTTACAAGGGTTGAAACAATTCTCTTGCCTGTATCATCAAGTGGATGTGCCTTACCTGAGAATACTATCTGAAGCTTTTTCTGTTCAAGAAGCGGTCCTATAACCTTTTCGTCAGTAAATATGAAGTTGCTGCGCTTGTATGGAGCTGCCCTCCTTGAGAAGCCTATAAGCAGTACATCCGCATCAAGCTGCACTCCGTTGCGCTCCTTGACAAAATCTATTAAGGCTCTCTTGTTTTCCATATGAGTTTTCCACAATGTCTCAGGAGTATCAACGGAATCCAGCATTCTTTGGTCTACCCAGGTAGGCTTGTGAATAGCATTTGTGATGCCTATGATTGGGCCTGCATATTCAACCTGCTCCCACATCTTATTGGCAGTCTCGGCATGAAGCTGTGCCACCGCATTTGACTTTCTGCTTGTTCTCAGAGCTGCAACTGTCATATTGAAGGGAGCACCGCCAAGGTAAACCATTTGCTCTGTTGTCAGCCCGTTGAAGGCTCCCATGTATTCTAATCTATCGATAGTATGGGATTCATTGCCCTCTCTTATTGGAGTGTGGGTTGTAAATACAACCTCCTTGCGGGTTTCCTCCAATGCTTTTTGGAAATCCATACCTGCATCCATTTTCTCTCTGATAAGCTCAACGGCAGCCAAAACAGCATGGCCTTCATTGAAGTGATATACATCGATATTAATACCAAGCTTCCTTAGAGCTCTCACACCGCCGATACCGAGGACCATTTCCTGTGCTATACGCTCTTCACCAAACCATCCGTAAAGCTGTCCGGTAATCCAAGTATCCTCATTTTCCGGCAGGTCAGTGTCCAGCATATATATTGGTGCATTGCCGAACTTATCAATCTTCCATACCTTGCAGGTAACATTTCTCTGCCTTATTCTGACTGTTACCTTAACTCCTGTATCCTCTAGGAAGTCATAGCTTTGGTTTTTATAGCAGTCGATGGGGGTACCGTCCGCATCAATGTGCTGATCAGTATAACCTTGCTTCCATTTAAGACCTATACCAACGATAGGCATGTTGTTGTCCTTGGCGCCCTTCATATAGTCTCCGGCCAGTATGCCAAGACCTCCTGCATATGTCTTGAAGCTGGAATCCAATCCATACTCCATAGAAAAATAAGCTACAGATGGTAAGTTTTTCTGCATATTACAAAAGTCCTCCTTGATAATCGAATTTACTTTATTATATTACAGTTATATAAAATGCGCAATCGATTGCACAATATTTTTAAAGTTTGTTTTAGTTTTTGAGAAGCTTATCTTGATTGCCTTAGTTTCAATGTCTGCCAAGAATATTTTTTTAATATTTGAAAAAAATATTGTGTCTGTTATTAAGATATTTTTCATTCTTTTGACGATATAACGGGATAAGTTACAGTTGACAATAAAAGTGTTATACTATTATAATTAAGAAGTAGATGCAAGCGATTGCATCAATGTTTTGTTAGTTATATTGTGGAGGTATCTTGATGAAATTCAATAGAGAAAGCGGAGTGCTGTTACATCCGACATCGCTGCCATCCCAATATGGTATTGGCGATTTGGGAAATGAAGCATACAATTTTATAGATTTTCTGCACAGAAGTAAGCAAAAACTATGGCAAATATTACCTCTGGGTCCTGTAGGCTTTGGTGAATCTCCTTACCAAAGCTTTTCTGCGTTTGCCGGAAATACAATGCTTATAAGTATAGATAAAATTATCGGGATGGGGCTTATTAAGGCTGAGGACGTTGAGCCTGTGCCTGATTTCAGCACAAAAATTATAGATTTTGCAGAGGTTAAAGAATATAAGCAGAAGCTTTTTAAGAAAGCTTACAGCAGATTTGGTTCTGAGGATAGGGCTGAGTTTGAAGCTTTCATCATGGAGAATAGCCATTGGCTTGAGGAATATGCTTTTTTCATGGCAATTAAGGAGCATTTCGGAGGAGTTGCGTGGAATTCATGGGACAGAGACATTTCAATGAGAGAAGAAGCTGCAATGGATAGATACAGACATCTGCTAAAGGATGAAATAAGATATCAGAAGTTTCTTCAGTATCTGTTCTACACTCAGTGGTTTGAGCTTAAGGGCTATGCAAACCAAAACGGCATAAAAATTGTGGGTGATATACCTATATTCATATCAAACGACAGCAGCGATGCATGGTCGCAAAGAGAGCTTTTTGAAATAGACGAGAAGGGCTATCCTACTAAGGTTGCAGGGGTACCGCCTGATTTCTTCAGTGAAACAGGTCAGTATTGGGGTAATCCGCACTATAGATGGGATGTCATGGAGAAGGACGATTTTAAGTGGTGGAGAGACAGGTTTGAAATGCTTTTAAAAGCGGTGGATATCATCAGAATCGACCACTTCAGAGGCTTTGAGGCATATTGGGAAATACCGGGCAATGAGACTACTGCGGTAAACGGCAGGTGGGTAAAGGCCCCCGGCCGGAAGCTGTTTTCAACAATTGAAGGCTATATGGGCAGACTGCCTATCATAGTTGAAGATTTGGGTGTAATTACTGATGAGGTGGAGGAACTGAAAAAAGAGTTTGATTTTCCGGGCATGAAAATTCTTCAGTTCAGCTTTGGAAGGGGCTCGGAGGAAAGATTCCTTCCTCACAATTATGAAGAAAACTCTGTAGTTTATACAGGAACTCATGATAATGACACTACTGTGGGCTGGTATGAGGACTCTCTAAGAACTCAACCCGAAGCGGTAGAAAGTCTTAAGAGGTATTTTGACATTGAGGGAGAGGTAACTTCGGCAGAAATGTGCTGGAGACTTATGGAAGCAGCCTTTAGCTCCAAATCCGTCATGTCAATTATCCCTATGCAGGACTTGCTTTGTCTTGGCAGTGAAGCCAGGATGAATATTCCCAGCACAATTGGCGGAAATTGGGAATGGAGATTTGAAAAAGAGCAATACTCTGAGGAAATAGAAAAGAGATTGTCGGAACTGTCGGAGAAGTGCAATAGAAATCAGTGAAGCATAAGATATCAAGAGTGAAAGTGGGTAAGAGAATATGAACTTACATGCCTTATATCATAAATCTCAAAGCAATTATTGCTATTGCTACGAT
>JAQZBM010000070.1 GCA_029238945.1 Clostridia bacterium | reverse complement strand
ATCTGATGCTTTCTTTCGTATATATACCCAACGATACCATTGTGATATAACTTCTACGCCGCTTTGTTCCATAAAGGATGCATAATCTTCTTTTTCTCCGCTCCAATTGTCAAGTAAATCAATCTGATAATTATATTCACCCGGTTCGCATGCTTCAAAGGTATAAAAGCCAAGAAAGAATCTTTTAAAAGCCCACCCTTTATTAGACATTTCTTTTAGCCATATTTCCTCCACATCTTTATCAAAGTACATTTTAAATTTTAACATTATCTCGCCTCCTTACTATTCCTCAATTAGCTTTGCATTTCTTACTAATTCCTTTAAACGTTCCGCTTCAGCCTGAAAGATTTCTTTCCCCTTGCTTGTTATCAAGTATTCCTTCTTTTTACGAGATTCTTTATCCTCGCTGTAGAGTCTTATCCAATCCTTTTCCAGCATGGAATTAATTGCTCCGTAAAGTGTCCCCGGACCTAAACTGAGCCGGCCATTTGTTATTTCCAAAACCTCTTGAATAATTCCATAGCCATGATTGGGTTTTCTTACCGCTAGTAATATGTAAAATAATGCTTCTGTTAGTGGCAGATTTTTATCCATATTTATCGTGCTCCAATCTCATTATTACTATATGCAAATTATATCATGTGTCGATATATCCGTCAACGATATATTTTGATAAAAAATAAAGTCTCGAAACGTTTTGTGTTTCGAGACTTTTGTAAGTTCTGTAATTATCTCTTTGAGAATTGTGGTGCTCTTCTTGCTTTCTTTAAGCCGTATTTCTTTCTTTCCTTCATTCTTGGGTCTCTTGTTAAGAAACCAGCCTTCTTAAGAAGTGGTCTCATCTCACCGTCAACCTCAAGAAGTGCTCTTGAAATACCGTGTCTGATTGCACCAGCTTGACCTGTGTAGCCGCCGCCGTGTACGTTAGCAACAACATCATACTTTCCTATTGTGTTTGTTAGTACTAATGGTTGTCTAACAATCAGCTTCAATGTTTCCAATCCAAAGTAGTTATCTATATCTCTTTTATTTATAACGATTTTTCCTTCACCTGGTACAAGTCTTACTCTTGCAACAGATTTCTTTCTTCTACCAGTTCCGAAATATTGTAATTTAGCCACAGTAACTTCCTCCTTCCGATACTATATGTTCAAATCTAATACTTCTGGTTTTTGCGCTTGATGCTCGTGCTCTGCGCCTTTGTATACTCTTAGCTTCTTAAGCATATCTCTGCCTAAGCTGTTATGAGGAAGCATACCTCTTACTGCTTCATATACAGCTAATTCTGGCTTTGTAGCCATAATCTTTCTGTATGGAGTTTCCTTAAGTCCGCCTGGATATAAGGAGTGCTTTCTATACATCTTTTGATCCAGCTTCTTTCCAGTAAGAACAACTTTGTCTGCATTTATTATAATTACGTGGTCTCCTGTATCAACGTGTGGTGTGTAAGTAGGCTTGTTCTTGCCTCTTAGTATCTTTGCCACTTCACTAGCAAGTCTTCCAAGTACCTTGCCGTTCGCATCAACAACGTACCATTTTCTTTCTATTTCATTAGGCTTTGCCATGAATGATTTCATTTCTTACCCTCCTCGAATTTGTTAACTAACCGTTTTAAATCCATTCATACACAGTATCCCACAATACCTGCATGTACTTCATATAAAAACGCTTATCAGTTCTTTCCGCATATCTAAAAATGATCCGGGGCAGTGGATCAATTTTTACAACATTTATATTTTAATACATTGAACCACGCGTGTCAACATTTATAGAACACTTTTTCCAGATAAAGTCCGTGGGCAGGCAGTGTTATTCCTGCTCTTGTTCTATCTTTTGACAATATTATGTCTTGGATGTCGTCCGGTTCAATTTTCCCAATTGCAGCATACAGCAATGTTCCTGATATTATTCTTACCATATTATATAAAAAGCCGTTTCCATGATAGGTGATTTTTATAAAGTCATCATTTTGTGAGATTTTTATATCGTATATGGTTCTCACTGTATCCTTTACACTGCTGCCTGATGACATAAAGCCCGAGAAGTCATAGGTGCCTATAAAATGCTTGCTAGCTGCCTCCAGCTTGTTTATATCAAGCTTGTCACAGTAGCTTACATGATAGGCCAAGCTGCGGTACAAAGCGGTAGGCTGCTTGCTGTTCAGTATAAGATAGCTGTACTGCTTGCCTACTGCGCTGTATCTGGAGTGGAAGTCCATATCAGCCTCACTGGAGCGTTTTATAACTATATCTTGCGGCAAGACCGCATTTAAGGCAAATGCAAATCTCTCGGCAGGTATTCGGCTCTCCGTCAGAAAGTTAGCCACCTGTCCCAGTGCATGAACACCTGCATCAGTCCTGCCCGAGCCTGTAAGCTCCGGTCTGTGGCCGGTTATTCTTTCGATAGCGTTTTGAATTGTTTCTTGAATAGAGGCAGCATTTTTCTGCACCTGCCATCCGCTGTAGTTTGTGCCTTCATATTCAATAATAAGCTTTATGTTTCTCATAGTATGCACCTATTATCTTGTAAATATGACTCCAACAGCCAGAAGAATCGTTATAAAGGCTGCTGCGAAATCTATTCTTTGCAGCTTAAGCTGCTTCATTCTTGTTCTTCCCTCGCCGCCTCTGTAGCAGCGTGCCTCCATAGCCAGAGCCAGTTCCTCTGCTCTTCTGAATGCGCTGATAAACAGTGGAACAAGCAATGGTATCATAGCCTTTGCTCTGTTTAAAAGGTTTCCGCTTTCAAAGTCAGCACCTCTTGCCATTTGTGCCTTCATTATCTTATCTGTCTCATCCAGCAGGGTAGGTATAAATCTTAGGGCTATGGTCATCATCATTGCAAGCTCATGAGCAGGTATACCTATCCTCCTAAAGGGATTCAGAAGCTTCTCTATACCGTCTGTCAGGGATATAGGCGATGTAGTCAATGTGAGCAAGGATGCTCCCGTGATTAAAAATATCAGTCTAAGTCCCATGTAAACAGCCTGATACAAACCTTCCTTTGTTACAAAAGGCAGCTTGTATCCAAACAACTTTATCGTCTCACCAGGTGTTAGAAACACATTGAATATAACTGTCAAAAGAATTATGACTATCAAAGGTTTAAGGCTTTTCAGCACTGTCTTGACGGATATCTCAGACAGCCATACTACAGTTCCCAGGTAGGCAAGAACGTAGATGTATGGGAAGAAGCCTTTTATAAAAAATAAAATTGTTATATATGCTATGGTTGCAAGTATCTTTATTCTTGGATCCAGCCTATGTATAGGCGTGTCTCCGGGTATATATTGTCCAATGGTTATATTCTTAATCATTTAATTTGCTCCTTAGATATTTGGTAAGCTCTGCATAAGCTTCATCAACAGAAATACAGTCACCGATAGATATACCCTTCTTGTTAAGCTCATTAACAAGCATTGTAACCTGAGGCACTCCCAAGCCTATGCTGTACAGAAGGTCTGCCTGCTTGAATACATTTCTTGGCGTATCTGTCAATACTACCTTGCCTTTACCCATCACTATAATCCGGTCTACCAGGTTTGCTATATCCTCCATACTGTGAGAAACCAATATTACTGTCAGCTTTCTTTTCTCATGAAGCCTTTTTATTTCTCCCAGTATTTCGTCACGGCCCTTAGGATCTAAGCCTGCGGTAGGTTCATCAAGTATAAGAACCTTTGGCTCCATTGCAAGTACACCTGCAATTGCCACTCTTCTTTTTTGACCGCCGCTCAGTTCAAAGGGTGACTTGTCTTTTACGCTGTCATAGTCCATACCGACCAATTCAAGCGCTTCTTTCACTCTAGCCTCTATCTCCTGCTGTCCCAGTCCCAGGTTCTGAGGTCCGAAAGCCACATCCCTGTAAACTGTTTCTTCAAACAATTGATGCTCAGGATATTGAAAAACAAGTCCTACCATCTGGCGGATTTTCTTTAAGGCAGCCCCTTTTTCTGTTATATCAATACCATCTATATGAATACTTCCTTCTGAGGGCTTCAAAAGTGCGTTCAAATGCTGTATAAGAGTTGACTTGCCGGAGCCGGTATGGCCTATAAGTCCTACAAACTCTCCATCTTCTATTGTTAAATTTACATCGTTTAAAGCCTTATGCTCAAAAACTGTACCCTTCATATATGTGTGCGTTAAATTCCTTACTTCAATCGACATAACTCCACCACCATTTCATCTACCGTCAATATATCAGGAGATATGTTTATGCCCGCTTCCCGCAGCCTGCTGCTGAGTTCTGTTACCTGGGGCACATCCAGACCTGCTTCCTTTAATTTATCTATCTCTACAAAAACTTGTTTAGGTGTTCCCTGCATAAGTATGCTTCCTTGCTCCATTACATAGACCCTGTCAGCTTGTACTGCCTCGTCCATGTAGTGGGTTATAAGTATTATAGTGATGCCTTCTTCTTTGTTCAGCATCTTTATGGTCTCCATAACTTCCTTCCGGCCTGATGGGTCCAGCATTGCTGTGGGCTCATCCAGAATGATGCATTCGGGTCTCATAGCTATTATGCCCGCTATGGATATCCTTTGCTTTTGTCCGCCTGAGAGATAGTGAGGTGCATCATGGGCATATTCTGTCATTCCTACGGCCTCTAAGGATTTGTCTACCCTTTTCCTTATCTCTGAAGGCTCTATACCAAGGTTCTCCGGTCCGAAGGCAACATCCTCTTCAACTACGGTTGCAACAATCTGATTATCGGGATTTTGAAAAACCATGCCGGCAGTCTGCCGTACATTCCAAGTGTTCTCTTCCAGCTTTGTATCCAGTCCCTTTACATATATGGTACCCCTGCTTGGTATAAGCAGTGCGTTAAAGTGCTTTGCCAAGGTTGATTTACCTGAACCATTATGTCCTAATATTGCTACGAATTCACCTTTTTTTATGTCAACAGAAACATCATTGATTGCAAGTGTTTTGTTATTTTCATGACCTAAATATTCAAATATTACGTTTTGAGCAGATATGATATTACTCATATTATTCCTTCTTTTCTTATTATTTGTGCTATATAAATCTATAACACTAATAATTATATTATATATAAAAATAATTGCAAATATATTTAGTGCCAGGTAACAGTTTACTTTACCTGGCACTAAAAAAAACAGAGGACTAAGTAAAAACTTAATCCCAGTTATTTATCAGTATATTAAACTAATTCAAGAACAACTACTTCAGCAGCGTCTCCTCTTCTTGGAGCCACTTTCATTATTCTTGTGTATCCGCCGTTTCTTTCCGCATACTTTGGAGCGATTTCGTCGAATAGCTTCTTAACAACGTCTTCTTTAGTAATATATGCTAATGCCTGACGTCTTGCGTGCAGGTCTCCTCTCTTGCCGAGAGAAATCATCTTTTCTGCTATGCTTTGAGTTTCTTTAGCTCTTGTTCCTGTTGTAGTAATCTTTCCATGCTCTAAGAAAGAGGTAACAAGGTTTCTTAGCATTGCTCTTCTTTGATCGCTTGGGCGACCTAACTTTCTATATCCTGCCATGTCAGCACCTCCTTTTAAACTTTATTAATCATCACTTGGTTTTAAGCTTAGTCCCAGTGCTTCAAGCTTTTGTTGTACCTCTTCAAGTGACTTTCTTCCGAGGTTTCTTACCTTCATCATATCTTCTTCTGTTCTTTGTGTCAGCTCTTCAACAGTGTTGATGCCGGCACGCTTCAAGCAGTTGAAGGATCTTACAGAAAGGTCAAGCTCTTCGATAGTCATTTCAAGAACCTTTTCCTTCTTGTCTTCTTCCTTCTCAACCATTATCTCAACATTTCCAACATGGTCAGTAAGAGTTATAAATAGCTTCAAGTGTTCACTAAGTATCTTTGCACCTAAGCTTATAGCTTCATCCGGTTTTGTTGTGCCATTTGTCCATACTTCAAGAATCAATCTGTCATAGTCAGTAACCTGTCCAACACGGGTATTCTCAACTATGTAATTAACCTTCTTAACAGGTGTGAAGATTGAGTCTATTGGTATAAGACCAATAGGTTGGCCGGCTTGCTTATTGCGCTCAGCAGTAACATATCCTCTGCCTTTTTCTACAGTCATTTCCATATAGAATCTGCTGTTATCGCCTAGAGTAGCTATGTGGTGTTCAGGGTTGAGAATTTCAATGTCTGCATCTGTTATGATGTCTCCACCCGTTACTACCTCTCCGCCCTGAGCGTCCACCTTTATGATTCTTGTGTTATCCCCATGCATTTTTATTGCAAGGCCTTTAACATTAAGTATCAGATCGATTACATCTTCGGCAACTCCAGGAATTGCTGAGAATTCATGGAGAACGCCGTCAATCTTTAGTGATGTAACCGCTGCACCTGGAAGTGACGATAGCAGAATACGCCTTAAGGAATTACCCAGAGTTTGACCATAACCTCTTTCAAGAGGCTCAACAACAAACTTACCGTAGGTAAAGTCCGGTGACATTTCTATACATTCAATTTTTGGCTTTTCTATCTCTATCATCCTATTAAACCCTCCTTATTTAGCTGATTACCGTACCTGGCATTATATACAGGTTATAAATAGCCATTTTAAAACCTGAATATATAATGCCTTTAAATATAAGATATTTGAGGGTAACTGATTCATATAAAAAATTAATATCAGCTATTATCTTGAGTACAACTCTACTATTAAGTGCTCTTCTATTGGAATGTCGATGTCTTCTCTAGCAGGTAGAGCTACTACTCTAGCTTCTCCCATTTCAGCATTAACTGTTAACCATTGTGGCATAGTCTTTACTGCTGCATCTTCAGCTAGAGCCTTAAACTTTTCTGACTTTTTGCTGCCTTCCTTGACTGCAATCAGGTCATTAAGCTTAACTTGATATGAAGGGATATCAACCTTCTTACCGTTTACTGTGAAATGGCCATGTCTTACAAGCTGTCTTGCTTCCTTTCTTGAATCACCATAACCCATTCTGTAAACAACATTGTCAAGTCTTAGTTCCAAAAGTCTTAGCAGGTTTTCACCTGTTACACCCTTTTGTCTTGCTGCTTCTTCAAAGTATAATGCGAATTGGTTTTCTAATATACCATAAACTCTCTTAACTTTTTGCTTTTCTCTTAATTGCATTCCATAGCCTGATGGCTTCTTTCTACTCATACCATGTTGACCTGGAGCATAAGCTCTTCTGCCAACAGAACATTTGTCTGAGTAGCAGCGGTCACCCTTTAAATACAGCTTCATGCCTTCTCTTCTGCAGAGTCTGCACACAGCACCTGTATATCTTGCCATTTGTTACAACACCTCCTATATATTAAACTCTTCTGCGCTTCGGTGGTCTGCAGCCATTATGAGGTATTGGAGTTACGTCTTTTATCAAGCTTACTTCAAGTCCTGCAGCTTGTAGAGCTCTGATTGCAGCTTCTCTACCTGATCCAGGTCCCTTAACATATACTTCGATATTCTTTAAACCATGCTCCATAGCTCCCTTAGCAGCTGTTTCAGCGGCCGATTGCGCTGCAAATGGTGTGCTCTTTCTTGATCCTCTGAATCCTAATGATCCAGCACTTGACCATGAAAGTGCATTACCCTGAAGGTCTGTCAATGTTACTAGTGTATTGTTAAATGTTGATTGGATATGTGCTGCTCCTCTTTCAACATTCTTTCTCTCTCTTCTTTTTCTAGCTTTTTTAGCCTTTGGCTTTGCTACCATTCAGCAAACCTCCTTTTCTATTTTCTTCTTGCGCCAACTGTTCTAGCTGGGCCTTTTCTTGTTCTAGCATTTGTCTTAGTTCTTTGTCCTCTTACAGGAAGACCTCTTCTATGACGTATGCCTCTGTAGCAACCTATTTCCATCAATCTCTTTATGTTTAAAGCGATATCTCTCTTCAGGTCACCTTCAACTCTGTGATTTCTATCTATGATTTCTCTTAATTTACCTACTTCTGCCTCAGTCAGGTCCTTGACTCTTGTGTCAGGACTGATACCAGCTTCTGCTAATATCTTATTGGAAGTAACTCTTCCAATACCAAATATATATGTGAGGCCAATTTCTACTCTCTTCTCTCTTGGTAAATCGACACCGGCGATTCTTGCCATTCGTTTTTACACCTCCAATATGCCTTACAGTTTTATTTATGTGATAATCGAGACCACCTACAGGGTAATACCTATAAGTGCAGCCGCGCCTCGATTGTGACTAACCCTGCTTTTGTTTATGCTTTGGGTTTTCACAGATTACCATAACTCTGCCATGTCTTCTGATGATTTTACATTTTTCGCAAATAGGCTTAACTGATGGTCTAACTTTCATCTTAAACCCTCCCTAATCATTTACCGCGCCATGTGATACGACCTCTGGTCAAATCGTATGGCGAAAGTTCTATTGTTACTTTATCTCCAGGCAATATTCTTATGAAGTTCATCCTAAGCTTGCCGGATATGTGAGCTAATATTTTATGTCCATTCTCTAATTCTACTTGAAACATCGCATTTGGTAAAGCTTCAATTACTTTACCTTCGACTTCAATAACATCTTGCTTTGACATCAGGTAATCAAACCTCCTGTTCTCGATACGAATCAAGGGATTTAATATATTTACATATATCATTATTTGTTACTATTAGTTTTTTATTAAGCTTTTGGGCTATCTCTTCCGAAACATTCCCAGTGAGCTTAAGGTGCTTTAGCTTTTTCTTTTTCGGGTTCTCAATTTTTCTTGAGTACCCATCTGAAATATAGACATACTGGTCATCAATTATACAAGTAATTATGAATTTTTTATATTCATCCCTACCGGCTGTAGCAATGACCAGCTGCCCTAACTTAGCTTTATTCATGCATCCACCCTCTTATTAGCTTACAGTAAAGTAAGCAGTTCAGGTGCTTCTTTGGTTATTATAATTGTATTCTCATAGTGTGCCGACAGGCTTCCATCAGCGGTCACTACTGTCCATCCGTCACTTAGAGTCTTGACAGCATATTTGCCTTGGTTTATCATCGGTTCAACAGCCAGCGCCATGCCTGCTGCTAATCTCGGTCCTCTGCCGGGTAATCCATAGTTAGGTACTTGAGGATCCTCATGCATTTTTCTTCCTATGCCGTGGCCCACCAAATCCCTTACTACTGAATATCCATAGGATTCAGCATATGCCTGTATGGCATGAGATATATCAGATAATCTGTTGCCTTCTCTTGCATATTTTATCCCGGCAAAAAAGCTCTCTTCCGTAACCTTGATTAGTCGCTGCGCATCGCTGCTTATCTTACCAACTCCGTGTGTTCTTGCCGCGTCTCCATAATAGTCCTGATATATTGTTCCAATATCTATTCCTATTATGTCTCCCTCTTTAAGAACTACAGGACCAGGTATACCATGTACTACTTGACTGTTAACAGATGAACATATGCTTGCCGGAAATCCATAATAACCTTTAAATGCAGGCAGCGCACCACATTTTCTAATGTACTCCTCTGCGATTATATCGAGTTCCTTCGTTGTAATACCTGGCTTTATTGCTTCTTTTAGTACTTCATGCGTTTCAGCAACTATTTTGCCTGCAACACGCATTAGTTCTATTTCTTTAGCTGATTTAATACTAATCATTAAAACTGCTCCAATGCTTTACTTATATTTTGAAAAACAACCTCTGCATCCTGCTCCCCATTTACAGTTATCAAAATCCCTCTGTCTCTATAGAAGTCTATCAATGGTTGTGTTTCAGTTTTGTAAACCTTTAATCTGTTAGTTACTGTTTCGATTTTATCGTCATCCCTAACATAAAGGCTTCCACCACATTTGTCGCATGTTTCATCAACTATTGGCTTGTTGTACATCAAATTGTACGTAGCGCCACACTTGCTGCACACTCTTCTGCCTGTCATTCTTCTAATGATAGTATCGTCATTTACTTCTAAATTAACAACTGCATCAAGCTTTTTACCGGTACTAATCATTTCCTTTTCTAAAGCCTCAGCTTGAACAAGTGTTCTTGGGAAACCATCAAGCAAGAATCCTGCAGCACAATCAGGCTGGTCAAATCTATCTTCTACTATTTGAAGCGTAAGTTCATCGGGCACTAAAAGGCCTTTATCAATGAACTTTTTCGCTTCAATTCCTATTTCAGTCTGTCTTTTTATATTGTCTCTGAAGATATCACCTGTTGATATATGCGGAATATTGTACTTTGTAATTATCTTACAAGCTTGTGTTCCCTTTCCGGATCCCGGAGAGCCTAATAATACAATTCTCATTTATTTGATATCTCCATTCCTTATACTTCTATTTCAAGAAACCTTGATAATTTCTCATAATCATTTGTGCTTCTACTTGCTTTATAAAATCCATAGCAACACCAACAACTATTAAAAGTGAAGTACTACCGAAATATACCGGAATGTTTATTATATTTAAGAAGAATATTGGAACGATAGCGATTATTGCTAGGAATATCGCACCTACCAATGTTACTCTGTTTAGAGATTTCATTATGAAATCCGCAGTTGGCTTACCAGGTCTTATTCCTGGGATGAAGCCGCCGTATTTCTTAATATTGTTTGATACCTCTACAGGGTTGAAAGTAACCGCTGTGTAGAAGTATGTAAAGCCAATAATTAAGATTGCATATAGTATTCCGTGTCCTATAGTGCCCCAATCCAGGTACTTAACCATGAAGCCATAGAAGTCTGAATTTGGGAAGAAGCTTGCAATTTGAGTTGGGAAGGACAATATGGACATTGCGAATATTACCGGTATAACGCCGGCTTGGTTTACCTTCAAAGGTATATGAGTGCTTTGTCCACCGTACATTTTTCTTCCAACTACTCTTTTTGCATACTGAACAGGTATTCTTCTTTGACCCTCTTGTACATAGATAACCGCCATTATGATAAGCAGTGCAACTATTAAGAAGAGGGCTAAAGTTATAACATTTACTGTTTTGTCCAGGTATGCTGTATATAACTTATTGATTCCTAGTGGAATTCTTGAAATTATACCTGTAAATATAAGCAGGGAAATACCATTTCCGATTCCCTTCTCATTGATAAGCTCACCTAACCACATAAGGAATGCAGTTCCTGCAGTCAGAGATAGAGCTACTATTGCATATGTCCAGAAGTTTCTTTCTACTAAATATGATCTTAGTCCATAGCTAATTGCTATAGCTTGTATTAATCCTAGTATAACAGTTGCATATCTAACATATTGAGCGATTTTTCTTCTTCCTTCTTCACCTTCCTTAGAAAGTGCTTCAAGACTAGGAATCGCAATTGTAAGCAACTGCATTATAATAGAGGCATTGATATACGGTGATATACTCATTGTAAATATTGAAAAATTGTTGAATGCTCCACCCGATAATACGTCCATGAACCCAAGCAGTCCACCTTGTTCAACCAAGCCCTTTATTGCATCAAGATTCATTCCTGGTACTGAAATAAAGGTACCGGCTCTGAAAACTAAAAGCATAAGTATGGTAAATACCATCTTATGTCTTAAATC